>PCVW01000059.1:11900-18303 GCA_002787095.1 Candidatus Omnitrophica bacterium CG11_big_fil_rev_8_21_14_0_20_64_10
GCAGTACGGAGTCCGTTTTCAGGGTGAGCTGACTCCGGCGGAGGCGGTGGCCGCGGCAGTGATCGCCCATCCGGCGGCGGATGGGATCGGGATTGTGGGATACAGCGCTGAGCTGCCGGCCTTTGCCGGGGCGGTGGCCGCCGCGGGAATGGAGATGAACGGTCTTGCGGTGGATGGGGCGGGGAACCGGCAGGTGATGCTGGCGATCCTGTCGGCTCTCTCCGGGCTGGAGGCGGAGGTGATCGAAGTTCGGGCCGGGTTTGAGGCGGTCATGGCGGAGGTGGAGGCCGCCGGCACTGGGGCGTAAGCCTGCCGGTGAAAAGAGTGGCGCCGGCTCCTTCTTTGGCTATAATGGGCCCATGCGCGCAATGAGATTGCTTTCGCTGGGGGTGGGGCTGGTCCTGCTGGCCGGGTGCGGCCGCGCCTCCATCAAGACCTACCATCGGCCGCAGACCGCCTGGGACACGATCCGCAAGGTGGCTCTGCTTCCGGTGGAAACCCCTTCCGAGAACCAGATCCGCCGAGAACAGCTGACCCAGTTGTTCGCGACGGAGCTTCGGAAGGAAGCGGGGTTGGAGGAGGTGATTGATGTCTCCTCCGATTCTCCCCTCGGGTTGTTTCCCTCCGCCGAGGAGGTGGGGAAGCGGTACACCGTAGACGGTGTTTTCTCCCTCTCCGTTGACGACACCGACGGGCTTTCGATCCAGGTCAAGCTGCACGACGCGCTGACCGGGGAGTTGATCTGGACCGACTCGTATCTGGCCGGCGGCGGGGCCGAGATCTACAGCTCCAAGACCGCGCAGCAGCGGATTCAGAGGGCTTTCCATCGGATCGCAAACGATTTCTCGAAGATCCGCGCTTCTTCCTCCCGCTAAACTCCAAAATTTTTTTGCCCGAAAACACCATCCCTTGCGGTTCATTTACCATTCCAACACAAGATATAGGTTATTTAAAAAAATCCTCAAATTCCCCTTGACACGATCCCACAAAGTCTGTATATTTTGCCACTGAGTGGTGCAAAGTGGGGGAAAGTAGAGAGCTCTTTTAAACATCTTGGTTGTGGGTGCCGTCGGGTTTGCCTTTATCGGGGAGCCCCCTTCGGGGGAGAGGCAATGGAGCGCGGCGCGGGTCACACCGGGCCGTTTGGCGCATCCACAACCATTCTTGAAACGGAGGGGCAGTCGCGTCAAAACCGGGACTGCCCCTCCAACATTTAGACGATGTTCTACGGAGAATACGAACACGCAATCGACCGCAAGGGGCGCTTGATCATCCCCTCCCGGATGCGGGAGGTGATGAAGGAGCACTATGTCGAGCGCTTCTTCGTGACCCGGGGGCTGGACCGCTGTCTGTTCCTCTTTGCCGAGGATGAGTGGCGGGCCCAGGAAAAACGGTTCCGGGCCCTCTCCATCACGCGCCGGGAGGCGCGCCATTTCAACCGATTCTACTTCTCGGGCGCCGTGGAGGTCACCTGCGACAAGCAGGGGCGGGTGCTGATCCCCAACTACCTGAAGGACCATGCCGGCATCAAGCGGGATGTCATGTTGGTGGGCGTCTCCAGCCGGATTGAGATCTGGGATCGACAGGAGTGGCAGAAGTTCACCACGCAGTTCCGGGAGTCTTACGAGGAAATCGCCGAGCGGCTGCTGCCCGATGGCGGGGCGGGGGCCGGAGCGAAGGAGGAGGCTTAATCCATCAACCGGTCCTCCTGGATGAGGTCCTGGAGTGGTTGCGCGTCGCGCCCGGGGAGCTGGTTTTGGACGCGACGGTGGGATTGGGGGGTCACGCGGAGAGAATTCTTCAGGCCCTGGGGCCCACGGGCCGGCTCATTGGGCTGGATCAAGATCCGGAGGCCCTGGCGGCCGCGAAAGATCGTCTGGAAAGGATTGGCGGTGTGACACTGGTTCAAGCGAATTTCGGGGAGGCGGCGGCGGTCCTGGACCGCCTGGGGGTCGAGCGGATCGACGCGGCCCTGCTGGATCTGGGGGTTTCCTCGCTCCAGTTGGACTCTGCCTGTCGGGGGTTCAGCTTCCAGAAGGCCGGTCCGTTGGACATGCGGATGGACCCGGCCGGTCCGGTCACCGCCGCGGAGATTGTCAACCGGGCCGACGCCCGGGAATTGGCCCGGATCATCCGCGACTATGGCGAGGAACGGTTCGCCGACCGGATTGCCCGGGCCATCACCGCGGGGCGCCCTTTTACCACGACCATCGCCCTGGCGGAGACGGTCCGTCAGGCGGTCCCCGGACCGGCTCGGTTCGGGCGGATCCACCCGGCGACCCGGACCTTTCAGGCCCTGCGGATCGCGGTGAACTCGGAATTGGAGCGGTTGGAGGGAGGGATAGGCCAGCTGTTACAGCGCCTGCGGAAGGGAGGCCGCATCGTTGTCCTGGCCTATCACTCCCTCGAAGACCGCATCGTGAAGAACCGGTTCCGGGAGGAGTCGAAAGCCGGCCGGTTGGAGCTGCTGACCGCCAAGCCGATCCGCCCCTCCGAGGCGGAGGTGGCGGCCAACCGGCGGGCCCGCTCGGCCCGCCTGCGGGCGGCCCGGAAGGTGGCCGAAGAGGGGGCGGGGTGAACCGCTTCCTGGCGGGGACGGCGCTGGTCACGGCCCTGGCCCTCGGGTATGTCCACCAGCAGGTCTGTCTGATTGGGGCCGGCTACCGGGTGGAGTCCCTCCGGGAGGAGAAGGAGGAGCTCCTTGACCGCAATCGGGTGCTTCACTACAATGTTTTCGCGCTTCGGTCTCCGGTGATTTTGGAGAAGCGACTGGCCTCGGCCAGCGTGTTGTTGGTCCCTCCGCTGGAAGTGGTGGCTCTTCCGAAGGAATTCGCCGTTGACCGTCCGAATGTTTCCCGGGGATCCGGATGGCTGGAGTCTTTTCAGCGCACGGCGACCCGGTGGCTGACCCGGGGGCAGGTGGCGATCGCCGAGCCCCAGGAAGACCGGACCCAGTATTTCGAAGGGGACTCACGCCCTTCCATTCCGTAGCCGTTCTCCCCAAGAGAGCGGTTTCTCAAGAGGCAGGTGGTCCAGTTTGTTGACCGCGGCGCATAAAACCCGCGTTTTTAAGTTGGTCATGGGGCTTCTCGTGATCAGCGGGGTTCTCTGGGGGCGCCTCCTCTGGCTGCAGATCATCCATCCCGATCACTGGGTCTCGATCGCCCGCCGCCAGCATTTGCAGGTCCTGGAGCTTCCCCCGGTCCGGGGGGCGATCCTGGACCGCAACGGCCGGCCGCTGGCGGTCTCGATCCGCCTCAACTCCGTCTTCGCCAATCCCCGGCATGTTTCCGATCCGTCCAGTGTCGCCCGGCATCTCAGCCGGATCCTGAACCTGCCGTTCGAGGAGCTCCGGGAGAAGCTCAGCAACCGGAAGCGGGGCTTCGTCTGGATCGCCCGGCGGATCTCCAACCAGGCGGCGGAGGAGATCCGGTCGGCCCGTCTGGGCGGTGTGGATCTGATGATGGAGCCGCGGCGGGTCTATCCGCAGGGATATCTGGCCAGCCAGGTGGTCGGCTTCGCCGGGATGGATGCCCGGGGGCTCGAGGGACTGGAACTGGAATGGGACCGGGCCCTGAAGGGGGAGCCGGGGTGGCGGTGGCTCTCCCGGGACGCCCGCCAGCGGGGGACCGGCGCCTGGGACGCTCCCTTCGTCCTGCCCCGCAACGGGCAGGAACTGGTCTTGACCCTGGATACCAACATCCAGTACCTCGTCGAGCAGGCGCTGGATGCCGCCTACCGGAAACACCGGGCGCAGGCCGCCTCGATCGTCGTGATGGATCCGTCCACCGGCGAGATCCTGGCAATGGCCAATCGCCCCACCTTCGACGCCAACGAGTCGGCCTCCTCCCCTCCGGAGAACCGCCGCAACCGGTCGGTGACCGATCCCTTTGAGCCGGGATCGGTCTTCAAGGTGGTCACCGCGGCGACGGCGCTGGCCCATGAGGCGGTGACCCCGGAGGATAAGTTTTACTGTGAGCAGGGGGAGTATGCGGTGGCCGGCCGGATCCTGCACGACCACCGGCCGCACGGTTGGCTCACCTTCCGGGAGGTGATCGCGCTGTCCAGCAACATCGGGACGGCCAAGGTGGCGATGAAGCTGGGGCCCGACCCGATCTACAAGGGGATCCGGGCGTTCGGCTTTGGGGAGAAGACCCGGGTGGAGCTGCCGGGGGAGGCGCCCGGCCTGGTCAAGCCGCCGAGCCGATGGTCGAAGCCCTCGATCACGACGATCCCGATGGGGCATGAGGTCTCGGTGACCGTGCTGCAGCTGGCGCAGGGGATGGCGGTCGTGGCCAACGGCGGCCGGCTGGTTCGCCCCCGGATCCTGCGGGAGGTCCGGGACGCGCAGGGGACGGTGGTTCAGCGGTACGGGCCGGTCTTCATCCGGCGAGTCGTCGCCTCCGAGGTGGCCGAGGAGGTTCGCAAGATTTTGGTCGAGGTCGTCGAAAACGGCACCGCGACCTGGGCCCGGCCGGCCACCGGCGGCGCCGGGGGCAAGACCGGCACCGCGCAGAAGGTGGAGCCCAACGGCACTTATTCCCATTCTCACTTTGTGGCGTCGTTCGTCGGCTTCGCCCCGGCGGAGCATCCGCAGGTGGTGATCGCGGTGGTGGTGGACGATCCCCGCGGGACCTATTACGGCGGCACGGTGGCCGCCCCGGTCTTCAAGGAGGTGGCCGACGGGGTGATCCCTTATCTCCGGCAGAAACCGATCCGGAGCGGAGGGGCGCATGGGCTTTGATTCCAAGCCGCTCGATCAGCTCCTTCGGGGGGCCGGTTTGCCGGCCGCGGCGGGGGACGGAAAACTCTCAATCACCGGCCTGACCGATGACTCCCGGGAGGTGACCCCCGGCGGCCTCTTCGTCGCGGTCCGGGGACAGGCGGCCGACGGCCACCGGTTCATCCCGGAGGCGGTCCGTCGGGGGGCGGCGGCGGTCGTTCTGGAGAGCGGCGCCCCGGTTCCCGGACAGGTTCGCAGCATCGTCGTTCCCGACAGCCGGCCGGTCCTGGCCCGCTTGGCCGCCGGTTTCTTCGGCGGGTGCGGCTCGGGGCTTCGGATCGTCGGGGTGACCGGCACCAACGGCAAGACGACGGTGACCTGGATGATCGAGCATCTGCTGTCGGCGGCCGGGGTTTCCTGCGGGGTGATCGGCTCGATCGGGGTCCGCTGGAGCGCGGTCCGGGAGGGGTCGGGCAACACCACTCCCGGAGCGGTCACCCTCCACCGGCTTTTCTCCCGGATGCGGGCGGACCGGGTTGCCGCCTGCGCGATGGAGGTTTCCTCCCATGCGCTGGATCAGCAGCGGACCGCCGGGATCCCCTGGGCGGCCGCCGTCTTCACCAACCTGACCGCCGATCACCTGGATTACCACAAGACCCGGGAGGCGTACGGGGCGGCCAAGCGGCGGCTCTTCGAGGAGCTGCCGGCGGGGGCGGCGGCGGTGATCAACCGGGAGGACCCGGCCTGGGAGAGCTTCCGGGAGGCGGCCCGCCGTTCCGACGGGAAACGGCCGATCCTGACCTACGGGTTCGGCGCCAAGGCGGACCTGACCGTCGAACAGTTGGAAAGCTCGATGTCCGGCAGCCGGGGGCTGCTGAAGACCGGCGCGGGGAGCCATTGGTTCGATCTGCCCCTGATCGGCCGGCACAATGTGGAGAACCTCCTGGCGGCGGCGGCGGTCGCCATCGCCCTGAAGGTCCCTCTTGATCCGGGACTGACCGGACTGAAACAGTTCGGCGGGGTGCCGGGCCGGCTGGAGGCGGTCCGGGCCGGCCAGCCCTTCCCGGTCTTCGTCGATTACGCTCATACCGAAGACTCCCTGCGCCGGACGCTGGAGCAGCTGCGGCAGGCGCATTCCGGCAAGATCCTGGTGGTCTTCGGCTGCGGGGGGGATCGGGACCGGACGAAACGGGCCCCGATGGGGCGGGCCGCCTCCGAGGGGGCCGAGCGGGTGATCCTGACCTCCGACAACCCTCGGGGGGAGTCGCCGGAGTCGATCGCCCGGGAGGTGGAGGGGGGGCTTGCGGAGGGGAAGACCCCCTGGAAAACGATCCTCGACCGGCGGGCCGCGATCGCCGAGGGGCTGCGGGAGGCGGCCGGACCGGACTGGCTGGTGCTGGTGGCCGGCAAGGGGCATGAGACGACGCAGGAGATTCAGGGCCGGCGGGAGCCGTTCGACGACCGGGCGGTGATCCGGGAGCTGCTGGCCGGCCGGGTGGGGGCGGGGTGACCTCACCCGGGCTGCAGCGGGCGATTTTGTTCCATCCGGGGGAGATCGAGCCGGCCGCCGGCGGTCGGCTGGAGGCCGGCCGGCCGGGCCGGGGATTCGGCGGGGTCTCGATCGATTCCCGGACCCTCCGGCCGGGGGAGTTGTTCGTCGCGATCCGGGGGGGGCGGTTC
>PCVW01000057.1:0-39609 GCA_002787095.1 Candidatus Omnitrophica bacterium CG11_big_fil_rev_8_21_14_0_20_64_10
GAAGTTCACCCGGCGGGCGATCCGCATCAGGGCGGCGATCGCGGCGAAACCGGTGACCGCCGAAACCGCCATGCCGAACAGGATCTCCGGCTTCAGGAGCATGTGGGCGAATTCCCTGCCGAAAAAGAGAGGGGCCAGGAGGACCGGCAGCCCCATCAGGAAGCTGAAGCGCAGGGCATCCTCCTTATTGAACTGCCGCAGCAGCAGGGCCGAAACCGTCAGGCCGGAGCGGGAAAAACCGGGCAGCGCCGCCAGCCCCTGGGCGATCCCCAGGAGCGGCCCCTCTCCCCACCAGGTCAGGTCGGCCGCCCCCTTGGTCCCCTCGCGGGGAGGGTACAACTGCATGGCGCCGGTCACGATCAACAGCCCACCGATCCCGCCGGTCACCCAGCGCCCGGCGGCCTCCACGACCTGCATATGGGAAAGCAGCCCCAGCAAAACGATCCCGATTCCGCCGCTGAGGGCGCAGGCCACCAACAGGAAACCGAACAGGTTCCGGGTGCCGGTGTCGGCCTGGCGCCACCGGACGACCGAGACCGCCAGACGGCCGACATCCCGGCGCAGGTAGATCAGGGCCGAGAAGAAGGTCCCCAGATGAAGAGCCAGCGAATAGAGGACCAGCTCCGAGACCGTCCCCCGGCCGCCGAAGAGATGGACCTTGGCCAGGATCACCATCGCCTCGGAGCTGATCGGGATCCATTCGGTGATCCCCTGAATCACCCCCAGGACGAAAGCCTCAAGCATGGGGGACGGGAGAACCGGAGGGACGGCCGGCGACGGGGTTGAGGATTTGATCGACGGCCCGGTTCAGTTCAGCGATCGTCACCGGCTTGCGCAGGATGGTCGTGACGCCAAGCGCCCGGCACTCCTTCTCGACGGCCGAGAACATGTGCGTCTGGCCGGTCAAGACGATCGCCTTGAGCCCCGGGTCCATCCGCGCCGCGTCCCGGATCAGTTTGGCGCCCGTCATCCCCGGCAGGCGGTAATCAACGACCATCAGGCGGGGGCGGACCGATTTGATGTAGCGGAAGGCCATCTCGCCGCTGTTCGCCGCGTACACCTTGTGGCCGCGGGACTGCAGCGCCGTCTGACTGGCGTACAGGGCGTCCGATTCATCCTCCACCAGCAAAATCACGCTGCCCGGCATCCGGTCCCCTCCTCCCGAGTTTTAGAGCAACTTTCAAAACCGGCTCTCTGCTGCAAGCGTCGGAGCCGGGCTGCGACTGCGTTCTCGCTCCTCGACGTATCTCAGAGGATACGCCTTCGTCGCTCGGCCTTGTCTCGCCTCGGCTCCAGCGCTTTCGCTACGAGATCGGGTTTTGAAAGCTGCTCTCAGTATACCCGAAAATCATTCCCGATCGAGCGACAGCCGGCCCGGCCCCAGGAAGATCAGGGCGCCGGCGATCGTCCAGTAGGCCAGCGCCAGCTCCTTGGCCGAGAGGGGATCGGCCGCGTGCGCCAGGAAGGCGGCCACCGACATCGTCGTGAAGACCGCCGCCGCCGCCCAGCGGGTCCCCAGCCCCAAAACGATCAGCGCTCCGCCGGCCAGCTCCGAGAGCGCCGCCGCCCAGGCAAAGACCACCGGCAGGGGGAATCCCATCTGCGCGACCCCCTCGATGAACCTGGGCATCATCCCGCCGAACACCTTCTGGAAACCGTGCAGCGCGATACCGCTGCCCATCCAAAGCCGAAGCCACAGCAGGCCGAAATCCGCTCCCTTGCCTCCCAGCATTTCAGTTCTCCTCCGTTTGGAAAGCTTCCTCGACGATCCGACGCATCGCTTCCACCGTCTCCGCATGGTGGACCGCGTTGCGGAACTCGGCGGCCCGGGGAAAAGACTTCGCGTACCAGCAGATGATCCGCCGCAGCGGCCCGATCGGCCACCGCTCGTACCGGCAGACCAGATCGATGTGCTTCAAAAGAGTCTGCTTGCGCTCCGCGCCAGCCGGAGGGGTCCAGCCGCCGCTTCCAAGGGCCGACTCGATTTCTCGGTAGATCCAGGGATTACCCAATCCCCCCCGCCCCACCATCACCCCGTCGCACCCGGAGACCTCCCGCAGCCGCCGGGCGGAGGGACCGTCCATGACATCCCCGTTGCCGTAGACCGGGATCCGGACCGCCTCCTTGACCCGCCGGATCCCCTCATAATCGGCGCTGCCGGAATACCCCTGCTGGCGGGTCCGGCCGTGAACCGCGACGGCGTCCACACCGGCCTCCTCGGCGATCCGGGCGATCCGGACCGCCTCCGATCCGGTGGTGTCGGCGTAGCCCAGCCGCATCTTGACCGTGACGGGCGCCCGGCGGACCGACCGGACGACCCGGCGGAAGATCGCCCCCGCCTTCTCGGGGGTCCGGAGCAGTTCCGAGCCGCCCCCCTTGCTGACCACCTTCGGAACCGGGCAGCCCAGGTTCATGTCGATCAGCGGGAAGCCGAGCCCCTCCGCCTTCGCGGCCGCCTCCCCCATCTCACCGGGATCGCAGCCGACCAGCTGGAGCCCGGCCGGTCGGTCGGCCGCCTCGGTCTTGAGGCGGCCGGAGGTGACCCGGTTCTCCTCCAGCAGCATCCGGGCGGAGATCATCTCCAGGAAGGCGAAGCGCATCCCCTGTTCCCGGGCAATCAGCCGGAAGCTCAGATCGGTGCAGTTGGCCATCGGCGACTGCACGACCGCCGGAACCTCCAGCCCCTTCAGTCGAATCATCGGAATCACGGCGGGGCCATTGTAGCACCCGGGACAACCGGAGGCGTTACAATAGAGGAAGGATGGAGACGATTCTGACCCTCACCCTCAATCCCTCAATCGACGAAAGCGTCTCGGTGGAACGGATCGAGGAAGAGCGGAAACTGCGTTGCTCCCCGCCCCGGTACGAGCCGGGGGGCGGCGGCATCAACATCTCCCGGGTGATCCGCATCCTGGGGGGGCGCTCCACCGCCCTCTTTGCCCGGGGAGGTCCTCCGGGGCAGATTCTGGAGCGGGCGCTGGTGGAGGGGGGCCTGGACTGCCGGCCGATCCCGATCAGCGGCTGGACCCGGATCAACTTCGCCGTGATGGAGCGGGCGACCAACCGGCAGTTCCGCTTCAACCTGCCCGGCCCCCACCTGGACGGGGAGGCGGAGCCGATCCTGGAGCTGCTGGAACGGTGGGACCCGGCGCCGGGCTGGCTGGCGGCCAGCGGTTCCCTGCCCCCCGGAATGCCGTCGGATTTCTACGCCCGGCTGGCGCAGTTGGCCCGGAAACGAAAGATCCGGCTGCTGGTGGACGGCTCGGGCGCAGCCCTGCGATCGGCCTGCGAAGCGGGGGTCTCGCTGCTGAAGCCGAACCTTCATGAGTTAGAGGAACTGACAGGGAAATCGGCCCGTTCCGAGCCGGAACAGGCCGAAGCGGCCCAAACCCTGATCCGGGAAAAGGCGGCCGAAGCGGTCGCCGTCTCGCTGGGAGCGGCCGGCGCCCTGCTGGCGACCCCGGAGGGGATCCTCCGGGTGAAGTCTCCCGATGTCCCGGTCGCCAGCCGGATCGGCGCCGGCGACAGCATGGCAGCCGGCTGGCTGCTGGCGCTGGCCCGGGGACGCCCGATGGCCGAAGCCTTCCGGTTCGGCGCGGCAGCCGGAGCCGCGACGGTCATGACCCCCGGAACGGAACTGTGCCGCCGAGCCGATGTGGAGCGGCTCTTCGAAGGGATGTAGATAAGTTTCAGGCGGATACCGGTCCTTCGTCCGCTTGCCTACCCGGCATCCGCCTGTCCCGCTTCTTCCATCCCCTTCCTCCGGAGAGCCGGTACCTCAGCCCGATCCGGTCTTGCCGCTGTCCCCCTTCTGGGGATCTCCCTGGGCCTGCTTTCGCCCGGGTCCTTCGGCCGCCGGTTGGGCGCCTTCTCCCGCCCTCCAGTATGGAGTATGCCCGATCCGGCCGGTCCGGATGATGACCTGCGTCATCGTTCCATTTTTGATCAGAGCGGCTCGACAAAAACACCTGCCCTTGCTATCATGACCCCCTCAAGACCTAATCTTCGATTGGCTTTTCCGATTTCATTTTAGGAACAACCCGGAACCCCGATAAAGGAGGTTTGACCCCATGCGATTTTTGAAGACGCTGTTCTGCGCCCTGGCCTCGGCGGCCCTGCTGACGATGGGGACGGCCGACGCCAAGACCGTTCCCCCGGAGGACACCCAAGCCCCTTACTTCTATGTTTTCGGTCCCGAAGGGGACCCGTTGCTCGGGGCGCAGGACCACATGCTGGAGCTGTTCGTGGATGTCCCGCAGAGCGAGTCGCGAATGGTCCGAATCGAAGTGTACGATCCCGATACCGGCGGCATGCGGGATTTCCGGACCGATTCGGCCAACCGCTGGAACACCGTGACGGCTTTCTCCCTGTATGGGGCCGGCGGCAAGCTGATCCAGGAAGCCAGGTTCGGGGCCGACCGCAAGTGGGACCGGAGCTTCTACGCCTTCGAGGCCCAGGCGCCGAGCGCCGGCGAGAAGGTGGGGAGCGTCTATCGGTTCCGCCTGGAGGTCAAGACCCTGCAGGGGGATGACGCCAACCTGTTCCGGGTCCGGACCGAACCGGCCAGCGCCGAGGCCTTCTCCTACAGCCCCACCTTCCGTTTGCGGCCGGAGGAGGGGGAAAAGATGTTCTTCTATCCCGAGGTGCCGGCCGGCACCAAGCAGATCTCCCTGCGGAACTATGATCTGGACGCCAATGGCGGCAAGGGGATCCTGTACAACCCGGTGGACGGCACCCATGTCAAGGTGGCCGATTCTCTGAGCGGCCAATGGGCCGAGACCCGGGTCGCGGTCCGGGGGGATGTCCCTTGGCGGTTGGAATACATCGTGACCAAGGGAACCCAGCACTACGCCCATGCCGGCGTGGAGGTGCTGGACGACCGGGGCAATCACCTGCCGGTCTACTTCCAGCAGGGGCGCCCGATGGCGCCGACCCCCAGGCCGGCCCCGGCTCCCAAGCCGGTCCCCGCTCCCGCGCCGGCTCCGAAGCCGGCTCCGACCAACGCCTGCAACCAGTTCACTTTCGACGCGACCGAATCCTATGACTTGGACAAGCAGCCGCTGACCTTCCTATGGGATTTCGGCGACGGCAGCACCGCCACCGAGCCGGTGGTCAGCCATGTCTTCCAGAAGGGGGGCAAGTACAAGGTTTCGCTGACGGTCACCGACTCCTCGGGACTGGTCTGCAACAGCGACGCCTCCTTCCAGTGGGTCAAGGTGAACACTCCGCCGAAGGCGGCTTTCACCCTGCCGGAGCTGGTCTGCGTGGGTGAGGAGTTGGCCGCGGACGCCGGCGGCACGATGGACGACGCGCCGGAAAACCTCTCCTATGTCTGGAACTTCGGCGACGGCAGCACCGCCGAGGGCAAGCAGGTCCGCAAGCAGTTCGCCAAGGGAGGCACCTACCGGGTGACCCTGAAGGTGGACGACAACGAGAAGACCGTCTGCAGCACCGATGAGATCGCCCGGACGATCCGGGTCAACACCCCGCCGACGGCCGACGCCGGCAAGGACCAGACGCTGTGTCTGAAGTCCTTCGACGATGTCTACGCCGTCTCGTTCGACGCGGGGGGCTCCCGGGACGCGGACGGGGACAAGCTTTCCTACGCGTGGGACTTCGGCGACGGCGCGATCGGGGAGGGTCAGCGGGTCAGCCATACCTATGCCAAGGGAGGCAGCTACACCGTGGGTCTGACCGTGGACGACGGCGTCGGCTCCCGCTGCTCGGTCGCCAAGGACACGCTGCAGCTGCGGCTCGACAAGCCGCCGGTGGCGACGGCCAAGGGGCCGGCCGAGGCCTGCGCGGGAGCGTCGGTTGCCTTCGACGGCAGCGGCTCCAAGGCGGAAACCGGCAAGACCCTGGCCTACAGCTGGGACTTCGGCGACGGCGCCACGGCGACCGGCGCGCGGGTCAACCATACCTTCGCCAAGGGGGGCACCTACCGGGTGGCGCTGACCGTCAACGACGGCAGCGGCTCGGCCTGCGCCACGGCAACCGCCTCGATGACCGTCAAGGTCAACGGCGCGCCGAGCGCCGCCCTGACCGGGGAGACGCTCTCCTGCGTCACCAAGCCGGTCCGGTTCGACGCTTCCGGCTCCAAGGATCCGGATGGGGATTCCCTCCGGTACACCTGGAACTTCGGTGACGGCACGGTAGAGGAGGGGAGTTCCAAGGCTTCCCACGCCTACGCCAAGGGAGGCAATTACACCGTGAAGGTGACGGTGGACGACCGGAAGGGGTCTTCCTGCTCGACCGCTTCGGCCACCCACACGGTCAGGATCAACACGCCGCCGGTGGCGGACACCGGTCCGAACCTGGTCTGCTGCGTGGACCAGACCGTGACCTTCGACGGCTCCAAGTCGTCGGACGCGGACGGGGACCGGTTGACCTACCACTGGGACTTCGGCGACGGCGCGGCCGGCGAAGGGGCGAAGGTCTCCCACGCCTACAAGGAAATCGGACAGTACAAGGTGGTGCTGACGGTGAAGGACAACTCCGGAACCGACTGCGACACCTCAACCGATTCCTTCGTGGCGGATGTGAACGCCAAGCCGGTCTCGGTGATCAAGGTCCGGTAAACCGGCCAATCTGAAGCAAGAAGAACCGGCGCCCCGAACCAACGGGGCGCCGGTTCTCTTTCTGGGAAGGATCAGCCGGTCAGCGTTTGGCGGTCAGGGCGCTGACTCCCCCGCCGGCCGCGATCACCATATAGCCCCAAAGGGAAAGCCAAAGGCCCGCTTCGATCACAACCGCGACGAAAAGGGTCTCGGTATTGACCGTCGTCAGCTTCCAGAAGCCGATCCCGGCCACCGCCGCCGCCAGCATTCCCCCGCCGCCGCCGGTCCGCCGGCCGGGAAAGAGCGTCGCGATCAAAGCCAGAAGAAAAGCCAGACCGGGCAGCGCGTACACCCCGTAGCTCTTGAGCCCCACCTGCTGACGGCTTCCCGTCAACAGCTCCACGATCGCGACCGCCAGTTTCGCGTTCTGTTGGTTCGCCAGCCGGGGAATGTCCACGCCGGCGACCCGCGTCGGCACATCCAGCTTGACCGGCAGAACCCCCGTCACCTTGCCGGCCGTCTCTTTCGCAGCGCCGAAGATGTCCCCGATCTTCTCCGAGATCTCCCGCGTGGCGCCGTACTTTTGGCTCTCCGACGAGAGCTGTTTGACGACCCCCGGCTGACGCATGTCCACCCGGGCCCACGGAAGCACGAACCCGACCGCCGTCATCCCGAAACCGATCCAAACCAAAAGCAGTCCGATTTTCCGCATGATCCCTCCCGAAAAGTTATCCACAACTAGGGACAGTCCCTGTCTGTTGAAAACTTCGGCGCTGCTGTTTCCATTTTACCAGTCGAACCGGCGCTGGCCGTTCCGGTCGTGGGGCCGGCGGAACGAGGACGCCGCCTCCCGCCCTGCCATCAACCGGCCGGATTCCCCCCGGTTGAAGCCAAGCCGTTCGGTCCAAACCCCCCAGCTGCGCTCCACCGCCGCCCAGTATTCCCCATGCCCCTCATGCCGATGGCCGAACCGGGGGTCGTACCACCGACCGTCCCGGCTCTCCCGGATCCGATCCTCGATCTTCCGAGCCGCCAGCGGCAGCCGTTCCCGGATGCGGCTTAAGAAAACCGGCCGGACCGAGCCGGGCAGCCGAAGCAAAGTGTGGAAGGCGAATCGCGCCCCGTTCTCCTTCGCCCGGCGCAGCAGCCCCGGGATGTCGGAGGGATTGAGCCCCGGGATCACCGGCGCCACGCCGATCCCGACCGGCACGCCGGCGTCGGCCAGAAGCTTCATCGTTTCAAACCGCTTCGCGGGAGACGGAGCCCCCGGCTCCACCGCCCGGGCAACCGCCGGGTCCAGGAACGGGATGCTGATGGAGACCGACACCGCCGCCTGCCGGGCCAGCTCCGCCAGCAGCCGCGCGTCGCGCCGGATCAGGGCCGACTTGGTGATGATCGCGACCGGGTTGCGGTACTTCAGACATACCTCCAAACAGCCCCGCGTCAGCTTCCAGGCCGCTTCGATCGGCTGGTAGCAGTCGGTCACCCCGGAGAAGACGATCGTCTCCCCTTGCCAGCTTCGCTTCTGAAAGGCCGCCTCCAACAGCCGGGGGGCCTTCGGCTTGACGAAGAGCTTGCGCTCAAAGTCGCTGCCGGCTCCCAGCCCGTAATACTCATGCGTCGGCCGAGCGAAGCAGTTGTGGCTGACCACCCCGTTGGCGATGAAATCCCCCGTGCCGGTCGTGATGTCGAACATCGGCAAGTCAAAACCCAGCGGTTCGATGGAAACCACCCGAAGCTTCGCTTGATTCTTGATCGCTTGCCAGGAGATGTCCTTCTTGCGGGAGATAGCCGGGTCAACCATGTGAAAAAAACGGAGGTGCTCCCGAAGCCCACCGCGCACGCGCACAACAAGGATCGGTTTGCCGGGCCGATTAACTTTCGTTTCTTCCACAATGGAATCGAACTTCAGCCGACGGAGGCTATCGACGATCCACTCGATCATCTTGCAATCAGCATTGGAGATGCGGAGGATCCCTCTGCTGTAGCAGCCCTCCGCGTCGAATATGCCGGCCAAGAATCCTTTTCTCCAGGAGCTGCTCAGAGCAGTTGGCCATCGGATTAATTCCTTCACCCGCTCAACATGAAGACGAACGCTCGTCCGGATAGCATAGACCGGCCGATAGCCAACTGCCGCTTTCTGAAATAAAAACTCCTGGGTGGGGACATTGATCTCGAGCAGATATCGGGCAGATCGCGAAAGGGCTTCCAAGTCAATCAAAGCCAACCGGAACCTGTGCTGAACATCCGTACCGCGGCGGCGGCCGGAATAGGCGTACGATCCGATCGAACCATCTCCCCGGATCATTCCGCATAGGTACCCTCTTTGGTACTCGGCATCCTTCTCGGGCGGGGCTGAAAATCGGCCTGTACCCAAAAGATGGTTCCTGATCGTCAGATGGGGCCGGCGAGCGTTGCCCCATTCAGTCCCCGTGACATACTTCCAGCCGCGGTTGCTCAGGAAACGATGGTCCCCGCTGGCTGTAAGCTGAGTGCCATCTTCAAGCGTGATCCGATAAGCCGGCTTGACCGAAGACCAATGGGCGATGACATGCGTTTTGACAAGATGGCGATAGGTGCCGCCCAGGGTGGTGCCGTAGATTTCGTCTCCGGTCCGAACATCCGCAATCGGTTTCGTCCGCCCGTTCCCCATCAAAACGGGCGTGTCGCCGGACAGGCAGTAGGCACACGAATGGAAACATCCCCTGTAGGGATTCAGGGACCAGGTGAAACCGATGTCGGGGCTGTCGTTTTTGGAGAGGATGTTTTTGGAGTGATCGACATAGATCTCCTGCGGCTGTTCCGGCGGCGGGCCGATCAATTCCCGCTGGTCGGTGAGATACGGATTGGGAGGATTGTCCACCCGGATGAGTCCGAGCCGGGATGCGGTCGGCAGGGTCTCCATGCCGATAGATTAGCAGACATCTGTCTGCTAATCCAGGGATCACTCCGAGATCAGCTTCTTCAGGAGGGCAGCATAGTTGGAGGCGGCCGGCAGATTCGGATGGGCCTTCCGGATCACAGCGGGCGGGCGGAAGAAGATCCCCCGGTCGGCGGCTTTGAGCATCGTCAGGTCATTGAAGGAGTCCCCGACCGCCCGGACCTTGAAACCGATCCCCTTGATCGCCCGGACCGCCTTGCGCTTGCCGTCCTTCTGCCGCAACCGGTAGCCGGTGATACGGCCGGAGCGATCAACGACCAGGGAATTGCAGAAGAGGGTCGGGTCATCCAACTGCCGCATCAGGGGGCCGGCGAATTCGTAGAAGGTGTCCGACAGAACGATCACCGGACCGGCCGCCTGCAGCTTCTTGAGGAACCCCTTGGCGCCGGCCAACGGTTTGAGCCGGCCGATCACCCGCCGAATCTTCGGCAGGGTGATCTTTTCTTTTTTGAGAATCCTGAGCCGGTGCCGCATGAGCCGGTCGTAGTTGGGGATGTCCCGGGTCGTGAGCATCAGCTCCTTGACGCGGAAGCGCTTCGCCACCGCGATCCAAATTTCCGGGATCAGGATCCCTTCCAGGTCCAGACAGGTCACCCAACTTCGCTTCGTCATGAGTCCCTCAGATACCCCCAGGTGTGGAGTTTGTCGGCATCCTCGATCCAGCGGTCGCCGATGTCGGTCCGGTAATACATGTTGGGAATCATCAGGTTCCGAATCCGGCCGTAGGCCTGTTCCTGCGCCTTCTTGACGGTCTGGCCCAGCCCCACGGCGACCAGCACCACCCCGGCGGTGCCGGTGACCACCCATTCCCCATCCACGAGCTTGACGTCCTCGATGTGCAGGCCGTCCTTGTTGTCCTTTTTGAAGATGATGACCCGCTCCTGGGAATTGACCTCGAAAGTCTTGGGGTCCTCAAAGGGATAGGGGGGTACCACGACCCGCACGCCGATTTGAAAGCCGCTGCGGGTCTTGAACTCCCCCGTTTCCCCGTGGGCCAGCCCCCAGAGGAACTCTCCGATCGGTGTCAGCATTCCCTCCTGCTGGATGCTGATCGTGGGGTAGCCAAAGCGAGCGGTGAACTCCAAGGGGTAGATCCCCTGATGGTTGACCATGCAGTTGAGATCCATGTAGCCGACATACCCCTCCCCCGCCAGCTTCCCTTCCATCCGGGCCAGGGTCGCGTTGAAGATCCGGTTCGGCTTGCTCCAATACATCATCGTCCCCATCTCGCCGGTCGCCGGACCGATGTCGCCGGGGAAAAGCTTCTTGTGCTCGAAGTTCACATTGATCGGATGGACGAACTGCCTGCCGTTGAAGAAAGCGCCGACGGCGACCTCGACGCCGGCGACCCGCTTCTGGAGCTGGAACTGCTTGACCTTGTTGGCGTAGACCTTCTTGTACGACTCCAACACGTGAATCGTGTCCTGGCCGTCCTCCTCCTCGCCGACGAACAGCAGCCGCTTGATGTTCTGCGCCTCGCCGCTGGGCTTGATCACATACCGGCCCGGACTCTTCTGAATGAAGCGGATCGCCTCGTCGAACGACTGGAAGTCCTCGAACGGGATCACCGAGATCCCGAAGTTCTTCAACTCATTCTGTCCGAAGCTGCGGTCGTCCTCGAGCCGGTCGGTGTAGGGAGTCCCGCCGACGACCGGCTTGCCCTGTTTGCGGAGGGCCCGAGCATGGGTCCCCTGCCCCAGGACATCGTCGAAGACGACGATGTCGGCCCAGTCCACCTCCTTGCGCCAGTCGTCCGCCTTCGGGACGAATCCGTCGGCGATCTCCTTCTCCGAGGCGTGGTCGATCCCGTACTTGACGGCGTGCCCCTCCTTGGCGACCTGCCAGGCGATGTCCCCAATCAGGCCGTCGAGAGAGGCGAAGAGGAACTTCTTCTTCTCCATGCCGTTATTTTACGGCAATTTCGGAGAGGACGTCGCGAATTCGGGGGGAGCCGATTTTGTGGGAGCAGTAGCCGAAAGGATTCTTCTCAAGGTACTGCTGATGAACCTCCTCGGCCCGGTAGAAGGGGCCGGCCGGGGCGATCTCGGTCACGATCGGCCCATCGAAAACATGGGCCTCCTCCAGCAGCCGCTTGCTCTGCTCGGCCAACGCCCGCTGCGTCTCATCGTGAAAGAAGATCGCCGAGCGGTATTGGGAGCCGATGTCCGGTCCCTGCCGGTTGGGCGTGGTCGGGTCGTGCCACTGCCAAAAAACGGTCAGCAGCTCCCCATAGGAGACCTTCGCCGGATCATAGATAATTTCGATCGCCTCGGCATGGCCGGTTTTCCCGGTCGTGACATCGTAGTATCCGGGATCGCGGAGGTCTCCGCCGGTATAGCCGACCTGGGTGGAGATCACCCCGGGGACCTTGGAGAAGATTTTCTCCACCCCCCAGAAGCAGCCGGCGGCGAAAGTGGCCTTACGTTGCCCTTCCATCACCTGCGCCCCCGAAGGGGGAACGCCCCCCAAGTCGCCGGCCAGCAGAATCGCCAACAGGAATATCCATCCCCGTCTCATCAGCTCCTCCCATAAGGGAAGGATACCACAGAGGAAGTTCGGACGGTTTCTAGCGGGCAGGAACCGACAGGGTGGGGACCGCTTCGGGCCGGCCCAGCAAAAATCCCTGTCCGCAGGGGACCCCGAGGTTCCGCAGATGGTCCAATTCCTCGGGCGACTCGATCCCCTCGGCGATCACCTGGGCCCCGATGCTGCGGGCCAACCGGAGCAGCCGCTGAACGCCGCGCACGGCGGCCGGATCCCGGCTGATCCGGCTGATCCAGCGCTTGTCGATCTTGATCAGGTTCGGCTCCAGCAGGATCAGGCTTTCCAGGGAACTGTGGCCGAACCCGACATCATCCAGCCCCACCTCGAACCCTTCCTGCTTGAGCATCTGGACCGGGCCGACCAGGTCGGACGGGTCCCCAAGAATCTGCTGCTCGCTGAGTTCGATGCAGAAGACACGGCTGCCACAATCTCCCCGCAGCAGCTCCAGCAGCTTCCAGACCGAGATGTTCAGAAAGGTGGAGGGAAACAGGTTCAGGTGGACCCTCAGGCCGTCCGGCAGGGCGGCGGCCGCCGCCGCGCAGGACTCGAAACAGGCCTGGTCCGACCAGGTCAGCAGGTTCGCCTCCGCGCAGGCCCGGAAGAAATCGTCCGGCATCTCAAAACCGGGGGACCGGGAGCGGCTCAGCAGTTCGAAGCCGACGCGGTTGAGGTTGTCGAGCCGGTAGATCGGCTGGGCCACCGCGTAGAATCGGTTCGGCTTCCGGAGCTGGTTCAGCAGGACCTCCATCGGATGGGGACCCGACCGGTCGGCGCCGTTGCGAAGGTGGAAGGAGACCCGGTTCTTCCCCTGCTCCTTGCTCTGATCCACGAGGGGATGGGTCAGCTCCAGAAGGGCGTCGATCGAACAGACGCCCCCCGGCACCTTGACCAGACCAACGCTGACGGTGACCCGGACCGCCCGGGCCCCGGTGATCTGCACCGCTCGGCCCCCGACCGCCAGCCGGATCTTCTCGGCCGTCCGGATCCCTTCCCGCAAGCGGGTCTCCGGAAGGAGCACCAGGAACTCATCCCCGCCGATCCGGGAGACGTAATCGGTGACCCGGACCGCATCCCGGATCCGCCGGGCGATCTCCCGCAGAACGCCGTCGCCGACCCCCCGGCCGTAGACCGCGTTGAACCGCTTGAAGTCGTCCACCGCCACCAGCAAGGCCGATTCGTTCCAGCCGTTGACGCCCCGGCGGGCGGAATGAATCACCGAGAGGGCGCTGTGCAGCCCCCGCCGGTTCAGCACCTCGGTCAGTGGATCCAGCAGAACCAGGCGCCGCAGGTCCCGGTTGGTCTGCCGGAGCTGTTCGGTCGCCGAGATCAGGCGGGCATTCGTGCGGGCCAGATCCTGCACCATCTTTTCCTGGATCGCCTCGAACTCCCTCCGGGAATGATCGCTCTCCTCCCGTCGGCGACCCTCCCAATACAAGCGGAACGCCCGGGGGAGAATCAGCAGCAGGGCGACGAAGGCGACCGATAGAAAGGCGATGTGATGAAGCTGGAGCAGCAAAAGGATGGTCGCAACCAGGAGAGCCGCCGGAAGAGGTCCCAAAAGCGGCCCTGGTTCCCAAGTTCGGGGAGTTGGCTTAGGCATAGGGCTCCTTCCGCACCCGAGTATACCTGATGCCTTTGCCACTGTGGGCTTCTGCCAAAAAACAGGCCCACGCCAACCCTATGTCTTTCAAGGGGTTATGCGTGGGCCTTTGAAAAAACCGAGCGCTTAAGCGACCTGAAGCGTCTGTTGACCCTTTTTCCAGTTGCAGGGGGTCAGCCCGCCGGTCTGCAGGGCGTCCAACACCCGCAGCACCTCCTCGGGATTCCGACCGACGCTCAAATCGGTCACCATCACGAACCGGATCACCCCTTCAGGATCGACCAGGTAGACCGCCCGCTGGGCGACCCCTTCCCGGGCGTCCAAAATGCCGAGCGCGCCGGTCAATTCCCGCTTGATGTCCGCCAGCATCGGGAACGGCAGGGTGGAGAGCTCCTCCTTCTGCTGCCGCCAGGCCAGATGCACGAACTCGGTGTCGGTGCTGCCGCCCAACACCTGGGCATTGCGCTTTGTGAACTCGTCCGCCAACTGTCCGAAAGACTCGATCTCGGTCGGGCAGACGAAGGTGAAATCCTTCGGCCAAAAGAAGACCGCGAGCCACTTGCCCGGATAAGAGCGGTTGCTGATCTCGGTAAAAGCGTCCTTGACGTTGTTGGACACCGTCGCCTTCAGTTTGAATTCCGGAAATTGATCTCCCACACCCAACATGCGAACACCCTCCTTCTGTTTGGTTCTTCCTATTCCCGCAGCGAAGCCGGCTCCGGCTGCCGCTTGCGGGAGAGCTGCTCCTCCTGATACCGGATCAGCCCCTTGTAGCGCCTGAGACTCCCGGCGAAAGCCTGCGCCAGCTCGTCCGGAAGCCGAAAGTTAAACGCCCGGGACAACTGCTTGGCGATCTTGGCCAGCATCGCTTCCCCCACGACCAGGCAGGCGGCCGCCTCCCGGACATTCTGCTCCGAGTCGGGATCGAACGCCAACGCCCCCCGGATCCGCAGGTGTGAGTAGTACGAGAGCGACAGATAGGTCTTGCGGTACAACTCCCCCAACCCGCACCGGCCGGCCCGTTTCCCGATCGTATCGCAGCCGGAGAAAGCGGCTTGGTCCCGATAGGGGGGGCGCTTCTCCCGGCTGGAGTTCAGATACTCGGCGGCCCGTTTCCCGCAATCCCTGTGCAGAATGAAGCTCAACTCAATGTGAGCTTCAATCAGCGGCCGCAGCAGCAGCAGCGATCCGCTGTAGAGCCGGGAGTCAATCAACTGGTGGCTCCCCTTGAACAGGTGGAGCGACCAGAGCGCGAAAAAAGAGCAGACGCCCGGCAGGGCGTCTCTTCCCGCGGTTTCTTCCGCCAGCCGCTTCCTCAGGGTCGGAATCCACCGCTCCGCGGCGGCGATCACCTCGCCGGAGAGGGTTAATTCCTGCTGAAGTTTCTCCAGAGGCGTGGAAACTGTCTGAGGGGAACCCTCATTGTTCAACATACCGCCATTATCCCACGAAATCAAGGGCCGGGCCGTTCGGCCATTGTAAGGAATGTGCCCTCTCCCGGAAACACAACTGGGATGGATGGTACAATCAAAATGATGAACGGACCTTCCGGGCCTCGGAAAATCCTCATTTTCGGTCATTCCAACATCGGAGACGCCTGCTACGATCTGGCCGTAGTCAGCGCCCTCCACCGGCGGTTCCCTAAAGCCGAGATCGCCTTTCTGACCTCTCTGCGGGCCCGCAATGTGGTCGAGCACTATCCCGGCATCGGCGAGCTGATCGTCTACGACCGGAAATACCGGGACCGGGGCCTTAGAAAACGACTGGCGCTCATCCGAGCCTTGTCCCGAAAGGGATACGACCTGGCGGTGACCCTCAAAAAGAGCTGGATGGCCCGGTTTCTCGGAATCCCTCAGCGCTGGGACCTGGAGCCGTTTCTCAAAGGACGCCCCCCCCGAACACCTCCTCGACACCTATCTGGGTTTTCTCCGCTCCCGCGGCATCGAAACCGACAAAGCGGCCTTCGATTTCCGATTCACCGGAGCCGAAAAAGCGGTCGGCGACCGGATCCTCGAAGCGAACCGGATCCTCCCCGGCACGCCATTGGCGGCGATTCTGCCGGCCGCGGCCTGGTCTCTGAAGGGCTGGCCGACGGCCCGATGGAACGCGCTGGCCGAGGCGCTCAAAACCCGCTTCGGGGTCCGTTCGATCAGCGTTGCCAAACCGGGGGGCCGGCCGGCCGACAAGGCGGCGGCTCGGGAACTCTCGCCGGAGATCGTCCGAGCCGACAAAACCAGCCTCCGGGAGGCGATGGCCCTGATCCAGCGCTGTCGGCTCTTCATCGGCCCGGACTCGAGCCTGCTGCATCTGGCCAGCTGCATGGGCGTCGAGAGCATTGGCCTGTACGGGCCGACCTCTCCGGGAAAATTCTATCCCTATTTCCACAAGGAGAACACCGTCACAACCGACAGGAAGCTGGACTGCATGCCTTGTTACCCGAGATTCGAAAACTTTCCCTGCGGCAAGGAACCGCATCGGCTTTACGGGGTCTGCATGGAATCCCTGTCGGTCGAGAAGGTGCTGGCGGCGGCCGAAGGGCGGCTCCAGGCGGTGGGGGCGGCCTGATGGCAGAGACTTTGGGCAGTCTGGTCGACAAGCTCTCGATCAGGCAGATCCGGGAAATAACCCTCAAGGAGATGCTGAAGAAGGCCGGCCCGAAAAGAGGAGCGGAGATTCGGGCCAAGCTGGCCCCGCTGAAGCGCCAGCTCGAAGCCCTGCGATCGGAGATCGATGCCTATCTGACGGCGGCGGCCGCCGGACGGGCTCCGCTGAGGGACGAGAAACTCAAGCTGTACAACAAGCCGGAGCAGATGAACCGGATCGGCACGCTCCGTTCGGTGGCCGAAACAGTCGGATCGCTGGCTCGGAAGAACTTGGAGCTCTGGCGGCTGGAGGACGAGGCCCGGCGGAAGGACATTTCCTTAGCGCGGGTGGGAAAGGTGAAGCAGAAGATCGACGCGGCGAATCAACAGCGGAACGACCTGATTGACAAGGTGGACGAGCTGCTGGCCAAGCAGTTCCCCGGAAGAAGGCGACGGCGGACCGAGAAAGCTATAGCCCGGCGGCCAGCAGATGCTCCCGGAACAGCACCGCCAGCCCGAGGAAGGCGAAGAAGCCGACCACGTCGGTGACCGTGGTCAGGATGATGTTGGCCGACTGGGCCGGGTCCCGTCCCATCGCCTTGAGGGCCAGCGGGATCAGCGCCCCCGAGAAGCCGGCCACCACCAAGTTGACCACCATCCCGAGCCCCACGACCAGCCCCAGATAGGCGTTCCCCTTCCAAGCCCAGGAGACGCCGGCCACGACGACGCCGATCACCATGCCGCTGACCAACCCAACCGCGGTCTCCTTGAGGACCGCCTGCCGGGCCTTGCCGGGAGAGATCTCCCGCATGACCAGCCCCCGCATCACGACCGCCAGGGACTGGGCGCCGGCGTTGCCCCCCTGCCCGGCGACGACCGGCAGGAAGACCGCCAGCACCGTGATCTCGGCGATCACATCCTGGAACAGGGCCACGACGGCAGCCGCCAGGAAGGCGGTGATCAGGTTGATGTGCAACCAGGGCAGCCGCAGTTTGAGGGACTCCTTCAGCGGGGTGGAGACCCGCTCATCGCCGGCCAAACCGAAGATCTTCTGGATGTCCTCGGTTCCCTCCTCCTGCACCTCCTTGAGCAGCCGCTCGGTCTTGACGACGCCGAGCAGCCGGTTTTCACTGTCCACGACGGGCGCGGCGAAATACCCCCGCTTGGAAAGGAGGTTGGCCACCTCTTCCCGGTCGGTGAAGCCGCTGATCGAGAAGACATCCTTCCGAACCACCGATTCCAGCATCTCCTCCCCGGAGGCCAGCAGCAGATCCCGCATGTTGAGCACCCCGGTCAACCGTCCCTCGGCGTCCACGACATAGACATAGGAGAAGAGGACCTTCCGCTTCGCCAGCGCCCGGATCCGGTGGACCGCGTCCCGCACCTTCACATCGGTGTGAAACGCCAGGAAATCCGTGGACATGATCCGCCCGGCGCTGTCCTCGGGATAGCTGAGCATCTCAGCGATCTGCCGCTTGGCCCTCTCCGGCAGCGCGTCCAGCATCTTGGCCCGCTGCTCGGCGCCCAGTTCCGCGAAGACGGCCGCTCCCTGCTGGGGGGTCAGCTGCTCGATGATCTCAACGAAGTGATTGGACGGAAGCTTCTGAAGCATGCCGACCGCGTAGGCCGGCTGCAGATAGGGAAAGATGCGGGCCGCGACATTGCCCGGCAGCGCCTCCAGAACCCGCAGCCCGTCCGCGGCATCCATCGTCTCCAAGGTATGGGCGGCGACGGCCGGATCGGCGTCGAAGAACTTCTGGACCAGCGGCAGGAGAGCCGTCGACTTGGTCACCGCGCCGTCTCCGATTGCGCGCGTCTCATGCCCCTTATTCTCGTTGATCTCCTCTCCCGGCGCAAGTCTTCCACTCGGCATCCTGGGCGCCGGTCATTGCCGCAACCGGCGGAGGACGGCGCAGAAAACCAGAGCCGCCCCGAAGACGCAGACGATCGTCGCCCCGGTCGGCAGGTCCCAGAAAAAACTGGCGGCCACTCCGGCAACGCTGGCCGCCGCCCCAACCCCCCAGCCGACCGCCAACCGCCGGCCGACCGTCTCCGCCAGCAGGGCGCCGCAGATCGCCGGCACGATCAGGAAGGAGAAGACGACGAGGACCCCGGCCATCTCGACCGAGCTGGTCACGACGAGCCCAAAAGTGGCGTAAAAGAGGAAATCCCACCACCGGACCCGCAGCCCCTTCTCGAACGCCTGTTCATGATCCCGGGAGATCAGAAGCAGCGGCCTCCGGGCGAACCAGTGCAGCAGGCCGATCCCGCCGTAGATCAACGCCACCTTGGCGATCTGGGGCCAGCCGACGAACAGGAGATGCCCGACAAGCAGGGCCTTGAGCTCCTCCCCCCCTTCCGGCGCCCGGGCCAGCACCAGGATCGCCGCCGAGGCGGCCACCGCATAGACGACGCCGATCAGCGCTTCCTGCGGAATCACCGGTTTTCGAAATCGGGTCGCCGCGAAGATGCCGGCCCCCACGAGAGTCAACGCCAGCGCAATCCCATAACTCTGCGCCGAATGGAGCCCGAACCCCCAGAGGAAACCGAGCGTCGCACCGAAGGCGGCGATCTGCGCCAGCGCCAGATCCACGAAGATCACCTCCCGCTGGATCACATGGAGACCGAGGTAGGCATGGATCCCGGTCAGCACGAGGCAGGCGGCGAAGGGAGCCGCCATCAGCTGAAGGAACTCACTCATCGGGCGACCTTCCCTCCAGCGCCGAGAGGATTTCCCGGACATTGTGGTCCATCATCCCCAGATAGTCGCCGCACTCCGGCTTCTCACCGACATTCTGGCAAAGGGTGACGACTCGAACGCCGGTCTTGCGCCGCAGCGCCTCGGCGGCGGCCGGCGGATCGTAGCCGGCCTGCAGGATCGCCCGGACCCCCTGCTCCCGGATGCGGCCTTCCGCCCGCAGGATCTGCTGGGGGGTCGGCGGGATGCCGGGCTTGGGCTCCAGGAACAGCTCCGTTTTCAACCCCAGGAACGCCTCCAGGTAGGGCCAGGCGTCGTGATAGCAGATCACCTCCATCCCCCGGCCGCCGGCAGCGGCCCGAGCCCATCGCTGGCGGGCCTGTTCCAGTTCCTTCAGAAAATCGTCCAGCCGACGCTGATAGTCGGCCGCGTGGGCCGGATCAATCTGAGATAGTTTCCCGGCAATGCTCCGAGCCAGGATCGGACCGTTCTGCGGCCCGGCCCAGTAATGGGGATTGCCGTAGAGGTGAATGTCCCCCTCGGCCCGGGAGACCGACCCGATTGGAACGCCCAATAGGGAAACCCCCCGGGAGAGGTCCAACTCCCGTTCGCCCCCCGGCCGCACGGCCGGGTTGCCGGCGGCGTCCACCAGCGGCCATCGCCACAGCTCCAGATCCAGCCCCGCGTGAATGAACAGATCGGCTTTCTTGACCTTCAACACATCGCTGGGCCTGGGCTCGATGAAGTGCGGGTTGAACCGGGGGGAGGCCACATGGGACGCCTCCACCCGGTCGCCGCCGATCGTTTTGACCAGATCAGAGAAGGTGGAGAGAGTCGCCACCACTTTCAGCGGTTTCTCAGCCCGGGCGGGAGCGGCCCACGCCGCTCCCAGCCCCAGCGCCAACAGAACTCCGAAAAGATTCCTGAACATGCTGTGAGTGCTCCTCTCTGTCATTTCGGTGGCGTCAACCCCAGCTCCAGATGACCGCATGGGTCACTGCAGCTGGTGCTTGTGGGCGCCGATCGCGATCGTCCCCTGCAGCATGAAGCGGTCGTCGTTGCCCCCTTCCGCCTCCTCGACATGCTGGTATTGAACCCGCCAGCAAGCGAACTCACTTTGGAAGAAGGTCAGATACCCGCTCCAGGCCGTGTCTCCGTTGCGGACGGCCGTCGAGTCATCCACCGGCTCGACATAGTCAAACCGGCCACCGATCCCCCACCGGGGGGAAAGCCGGTAATCGAACAAGGAGTAGAAACCGAGCGGGTTGTTGGGCAGACCCTCGGTGTCGTCCCGGAACTGAAAATATCCCTCGCTCTGCCACTTGACCTTGTTGGTCGGGTTGAAGTGGTGGATTAGCGTGGCGTCCACCCCCGCCGCCTGCCGGTCCAGACGGCTCTCGGCGTCGGCGCTGCCGGCCAGATAGGTCCCCCCCAACTCAAAGCTGGTGGCGTCGGACACATCGAAGAAATTTTTCAGATGCGCGTAGGTGGAGGGTTTCCGGCGGGTCTCCCCGAACAGGTTCCCCCCTTCCCCGATCCCCCCCTCCATGACGCCGGCCGTCAACTCCTGGGTCAGAGGACCGGCCATCGCCGGCAGGAAGCGGGAGATTTCCAAACCGGTCCGAAACAGTCCCTCCACCCCAAGGAACTGCTGCACCACCAGCGGCTCATCGACCGTGTCCAACTGGTCCCGATGGACCGCCGTGGCCTTGCCGATTTTGGGCCGCATCCGGCCGATCCGACCCTTCCACTCCCACGGAAGCCCCCAATGGGAGATGTAAGCTTCCTCGATCGAAACTTCCTCGAAGTCGGAAAGGGTGATCGTGCTGTCGAACCGGCTGTAGGGGTCAATATCATGCCCGATCGCCAGCTCCATCTCCCGAACCGAGATCTTGTCGTTCCCCTCAGCGTCCTCCTTGGACTGGGAGAGACTGGCGACCACATCGGCCACCAGCCCGATCTCCGGATTGAAGGCCTGCAGGCCGCTTTGGGCTCCATAGGTGGCCACCCGCCCGGCCGGTCCGACCGGCCGGCCCGGCGCCGGCACAGCCCCGGCCGGGACAGCCGGCGGCTGAGCGCGCAGCTCGGCGTTGACCTGCTTCAGTTCGTCAATCTGCCCCTGCTGGGATCGGACGAGTCCTTTGAGCTCATCAACTGAGCGGCGCAGTTCCCGCAGCTCCGCCGAAATGTCCGAATCGGCGAGGGCCGGACCGGACAGCGCCCACAGAAGAACCGCCGCCAAAAATAGATGAAAGAAACGCATGGAAAAGCTCCTTATCGTCTTGTCCTTCCGGAGATCGTTCCCGGGAAGAACGGAGTGAATGAATGCTAGACAGAAAAGGAGCCGGCGGGCGGCGAGCGGCCGGTCCGGGTGATGCGGAAAGGCGGGCGGAACTGGCCGGATTCCGGAATCGGGATCCGGGCGACAACCAGGAACGACGGGGCCGCTCCAGGACCGGGGGGAACCCCCTCCGGAGAGACCGTGTGGGCGGCGCAGGAAAAACAATGCTCCTGAGAAGCATGATCGAAATGCAGATGGGGGGAGAGGCCGGCGGTCGTCAAAAGAAGCAGCACCGCCGATAGAAGGAGACGACCGGACAAGGAACGATTCAGCGTCATCGCTGCTCGCAGACGATCGTCACTTCGTGGCAGTCGCGGCATTCCTTGAGGCGGTGGCTGCGGGAAAATTCCTCCCAGTGCTCCCGCTTCTGCGGGCTCAGCGTGCCGGTCCCCTTGCAGAGGGGGCAGCTGTTCTGAAGCGCCGAGAGAATCGCCTGCCGGATGAAGACCGAGCGGTTCTCAATCCCCCGCATCTGCTCCAGCAGCGCGGCGTCCACCTTGAAGGTGACCACTTCCTGTTTCTGCGATTTTGGCATTGCCAAGCGCTCCTGACATGGTAGAGTAGTACCTTGTAATACTCATGTCAAGCCGAATTCTTGCTTTCATCCTGCTGGCCGGACTGGCCGGCGCGGGCTCCGGGACGGCGGCCGCCGAGGAAAAACCGATGGTCGCCGTCTCGATCCTGCCTCAGGCCGACCTCGTCGAGCGGCTGGCCGGCGACCTCGTCGCCGTGGAGGTCATGCTGCCGCCGGGAGCCAACCCCCACACCTTCGAGCCGACGCTGCAGCAGATGCGAGCCGTCTCCAGAGCGCGGCTGTATTTCAAGGTGGGCCACTCCCATTTCCTGTTCGAGCGGGTTTGGCTCAATCGACTGTTGGAGCAGAACCGGCGGATGACCGTCGTCAACTGCGCCGAAGGGCTGGCGCTGAAGCCGGACGACCCCCACCTTTGGCTCTCCCCCCCCATCGTTCGGGAGATGGCCATCCGGACCGCCGGCGGCCTGCAAGCGCTGCTGCCGGAACATCGGCAGCGGATCGAAGCCAGGCTGGGAAAACTGCTGGTCGAGATCGACGACCTGGACCGGGAAATCCGGGAGATCCTCAAGCCGCACAAGGGCCGGGCCTTCCTGGTCTTTCATCCGGCCTGGGGATACTTCGCCGACGCCTACGGGCTAACCCAGATCGCGATCGAGGAGGAGGGGAAGGAGCCCAGCGCGGCCATGCTGGCCCGCCGAATTGACGAGGCCAAGGAACGGGGCATCCAGACGGTCTTCACGCAGACGCAAACCTCCCAGATCGCGGCCCGGGAGGTGGCCGACGCCCTCGGCGGGAATGTGGTCCCGATCGATCCCCTGGCCCGGGATTGGGCGGCCAACCTGCGCCGTGCCGCCCGGGCGCTGGAAAAATCCTTCCGCCGATGACGGCCCCGGCGATCGACATCCAGGACCTCTGGGTCTCCATCGACCAGACCCCGGTCCTGGAGGGGGTTCACCTGCGGGTGGCGCCGGGGGATTTTCTGGGAATCATCGGCCCCAACGGCGCCGGCAAGAGCATCCTGCTCAAGACCCTGCTCGGCCGGGTCCGGCCGGACCGGGGATCGGTCCGAGTCTTCGGCAAACCGCCCGAACACGCCCGCGGCCGGGTGGCTTACCTGCCCCAGCGGCCGGAATTTGACCTGAAGTTCCCAATCACGGCGCGGGAGGTGGTTCAGATGGGCCGCTTGCGGGCAGGCCGATGGCTCAAACCGCTGACCCCGGACGACCGGCGGCGGGCCGAGAAAGCGTTGGCGCAGGTCCGTATGACCGAACACGCCGGCCGGCAAATCGCCGAACTGTCGCAGGGGCAGCTGCAGCGGGTGTTGATCGCCCGGGCGTTGGCAGTCGAAGCCCCGCTGCTCCTCCTGGATGAGCCGACCTCGGCGCTGGACCCCGGCGCCGGATCGGAGTTGTACGGCCTGCTGGAAAAACTGCAGCCGAAGGTGACGATCGTGCTGGTCTCCCACGAGATCGGGGTGATCTCTCAGGTGGTCCGCTCGGTCGCCTGCCTCAACCGCCGGCTCCATTACCACGGCTCCAAGCAAATCACCCGGGAGATGATCGAGGACACCTACGGCGACACCGTGGACTTCATCATGCACCGCCACATCCACCGGATCCTGGAGCCGCCCGAGGGCCCCGGCCGATGATCTGGGAAGCGCTCGATTATCCCTTTTTCCAGCGGGCGCTGGCGGCCGGCCTGCTGGCCAGCATCGCCTGCGGGATCGTCGGCACCTATGTCGTCGTCAAGCGGATGGCCTCCATCTCCGGCGGGCTTTCTCACGCGGCCTTCGGCGGCGTCGGACTGGGTTACTTCCTCGGGTTCGACCCGATGTGGGGAGCGGTCGGCTTCACGCTGGGGACCGGGCTGGCGCTCGGCTGGGCGGCTCGGCGGCTGGCCTCGGGGCTGGACACCCTGATCGCGATGGTCTGGTCGGTCGGAATGGCGCTGGGGATCCTGCTGACGGCGCTGACCCCCGGCTACGCGCCGGACCTGATGAGCTACCTGTTCGGTTCCATCCTCTTCGTGCCCCCGGACACGCTGACGCTCACCGCCGGGCTCGACGCCCTAATCCTCCTGACGATCGTCCTGCTCTACAAGGAGCTTAAGGCCATCGCTTTCGATGAAAACTTCGCCGAGAGCGTCGGGCTGCCGGTGGAACCGCTGTTCCTGATCCTGATCGGGCTGACTTCGCTGGCGATCGTGACCCTGATCCGGGTGGTCGGCATCATCCTGGTGATCGCCCTGCTCACGATCCCGGCGGCCGCCGCCCGGCACTGGGCCGGGTCGCTGGCCCGGATGATGGCGCTGGCCTGCGGGTTCGGAGCGCTCTGCACGACCGCCGGCCTGTTCCTCGCCTACGGGCTGTCGGCCCGCTTCGGGCTGAATGTGCCGACCGGCCCGCTGATCATCCTGCTGGCCGTGGGACTCTATGCCGTCAGCGCCGCCTTCAGACGGCGGGCGGGGCGATGCTGCGCTCCAGCTCCTCTTTGAGCTTTCCGCGCGCTTCACGGAGCTCCTCCAGCAGCGAAGCAACCTCTTTCCACCAGCTGGGATCGTCCATGCGAAGCTTCCGATAGTACCAATACTCACATCCCCAGAGAAACACCGTCTGAATCTCCTGATCGGTCAATTCCTTGAAATAGGGTCTCAACTGTTCCGGCCGGCCGGTTAACGGCTCTCCCCGCCCCTGATAGGCCAGATGACCGGGCTCCCATGGCTCGGCCTGCAGCTCGGTGACCCAGAGGGGCCGGCCGGACTCCTGGACCGCGTCGGCAATGCCGGCCACATGTCGGACCCGCTCCTCCGGTTTCGTGACGAAATACATGCCGCAGCCCAAGAACCGGTGCCCGATGATCGGGTAGACATTGACCGCAACGATGTTCGCCAGCCGAATCGCCGCTTCAACCGGGTCGTTCCGCATCACCCACCGCCTCAAGAAACGCAGCAGCGGGTTAGGCGCCGCTAGGGTGTTGATGACGATCGGCCGCGCCGACGGATCGAGCTCACGGATCAAATCCGCCTGGGCCTCGAGAAATTCCGGTCCGATCCACCAATCGGCCGGCCCCGAGCGGTCCATTGGCTCGTTCTCCACCTGCCAGAACTGGATGATCGGCTCGTCCCGATACCGCTCCACGACCGCCCGAATGAACGCCAGCGTCCGGCCCCGGAGGAAAGCGTCCTGAGAGATGTCCTGACCGCGCGGAACATGTATTCGCTCCCGGACCCAGGGAGGCAGATGGTATTCCGGCCAACGCGGCGCCTTCATCCCGACCGTCAGCAACACCGGCACCTTGCGCCGCCGGGCATGAGCGATCTGCCAATCCAGCTCCTCAAAGCGGTATTCTCCCGGTTCCTCTTCGATCTGGTCCCAATAAGCGCCGAGCCGCAGGATGTCCGGCTCGAGACTCAGCACCTTCAGATAGGTTTCCTTCCAGGGGATCCCCAGGTAGAGACACTGTTTGGAACTGAAGGTCGTCCCGATCCGGAGCCGGGCCGCCGATGGAACCTGAAGGGAGGCCGCCGACTCGCCGGGAGGATCCGGCCCTCCGGCGGCGGATAAACCGGTCAAAAGGACGACCAGCCCCGCGACCAAGCCCATCCGGACCCAGGAAGAATCCAGTCTCATCATCTGCCCGCCGCCGGAAGCTTCATTTCATAAACCAGCATCCCCCCGAGGTGGGCGGAGACGACCATGAACCCGCAGGCGATCCCGAGCAGGGTCCAGCTTCCCCATCGGGTGAACGGCCCCACCTCAGAGCCCAGCGCCATCCGCCATCCGCAGGAGATCGCGGCGGTCACGAAAGCCAGGCCGCCCCAAAAGCCGTGGGCATCCAGCATCCAGCGGGCCCCCGCGGGGAGCGACCGCAGGGCCGTCGAGGAAATCCCCCCGGTGATGACCGCCCCCAACAGGCTGAAGGCGCCGACCACCCCGCACCAAAAACCGAACGGGCCGAGCCGGGGAACTTTGAGCCAAACGGCCAACGGCTCCGCCAGCCAGCCAACCAGGAGAAAGGCGATCGGAAAATGAACCGTCATGGGATGCAACTGCTCCCAGATCGTCATGGCGCCTCCTTTCCTTTCCATGAGGGGAGATTATCCGGGAGAGATGACGCGGGAATGATAGCGGGATGACAATCCCTTCATTCGGCAGCCAACGGAGAGAAAAGCCGGCAAGAGCCAGCCGGCTGCTGAAAATCCTACCGCGAGGGAATGCTCAAAAAGAGGTCGGATTAACCATCCGATTCGAGGAGGAGCGGCAGGGCCCGGCCGGTCAGCTCGATCCGGACCGGCTCTCCCCGCCGGTCCATCGGCAGGTAGACCACCCCCGCCCAGGTCCGGCCCGGAATGATCCGGCCGTCCGGGATCTCCTTGCCCACCAGATCCCGCGCGAAGTCCCGGTTCCAACCGGCCCCCTGGGAGTCCTCCCGGATCACCTTGGGCAGCATGTAAGGGAACGCCGCGAAGGCGGCCCCTTTCCAGCCGCTGCCGGGGCGGGATTCCTCCCACCGGTGCCCCAAAATCTCCAGATGCTGTTCGGCGGAGGAGGTTGGAACATGGTCGGGATCGGGCTCTTTTGGAGACTCCGGCGCTCGGAAGGTCTCCAGGATGCGGCGGGCCGGGATCGGGCGGGGGGAAACCCTTTTCTTGTCGAACCAGTAGGAGCGGCTGCTTTTGTTCCGGATGGTCAGAAAAACCGGCTGGATCCCGTGCGCCTCAAGCGGGAACCCAACCACCTGCCGGGCCGCTTCCCCCTCGTATCGCCGCACCGCGAACCGGACCCCCTCCGCCTCCCGGGCCTCCGGATAGTCGGCGATCCGGTTGGAAGGCATTTTCCCCGAGGAATAAACGCCGGGGTGGGCGCAGCCGGTCAGCCCCAGAACCAATCCCAGCAAGAGAAGTGGTTTCATGCGGGCATTATCGCACGGATTTTCGATCCGCAGGAACCGTCGCAGGCGTAAAATGGGCTCACCATGACCGTTTGGTTCCCGATCGCGCTGGCTTTTGGGCTGTTGACCGGCTCCCTTTTTTCGGGCTGGCAAGAGCCGGTCCGCCCGGAGGGATGGACGGTCCGGGTGGGGCATGGGATCGCCCGCAATGACACCAAGCGCCCCTCCGGTTTCCAGATCACCCACCTGCTCCCCTCCCTGGAGGTGCCGCTGACCGAGACGGTCGGCCCCCGCTGGGCCCGGGGCCGGATCGTCTGGAGCCCGGAGCTGCAGCTGGCTCTTTTCTCGGTCCCGAATGTCCGGCCCCTCTTCGGGGCCCATCCCCTGCAGATGAAGTATGAGCTGACCCCGATCGGAAAATGGACCCCGTATGTCTTGGGAGGGGTCGGTGGGATCTATTCGAACATCGAGCGGCCGGAGACCGGCTCGGAGGGGAACTTCAGCTTCGTCTCGGCGGTCGGGACCCGGTTCCGGGTCAATGAGACGACCGACTGGCTGATCGAGTACCGGCACCACCACCTCTCGAACAACGACGCCGACCGGCAGAACAACGGAGTGGATGCCGAGACCTTCCTCACCGGATTTTCCCTGAAGTTTTAGGGCAAACAGTCCGGCCGGTCTAGAAGGGGATGCCGAAGGCGATGTGGAGGCGGGAGCGGCTGTCGTCCCCCTCCGGGGCCAGGTTGAAGCCGTAGTCGGCCCGAAGGGTCCCCTCGATGAAGCCCATCTTGACGAGGTAGCGCAGCCCCGCTCCCGCCCCATAGCCGAAATCCCCCAGGTCGGAGAAGCTGCGGTAGGAGCGGCCCATGTCGAAAAACAGGGCGGTGCTTAAGCGGCGGTTGAATTTCTCCGGGAGCAGCGGCAGGCGGGCCTCGATGTTGTTGACGAACTGCGCTTCGCCGCCGACATGCTGTTCCCCGTCGCCGCGGGGGGAGAGCCACCGGGCCCGGTGGCCCCGGACGGTGCTGGCCCCGCCGACGAAATACCGTTCGAAGAAAGGGACCGCGTCGGAGTCGCCGATCTCCTCGACCCAGCCGGCCTGCAAATGCTCCACGAAGGTCACCTCCCGCCACCAGCCGTCGCTGTCGGCGAAAGGGGTCCAGTAGAAGGCGGCCTCCCCGTCGAGCCGGACGAAATCGGCGTCCTCGCCGAAGGAGGTTGAGGCCAGCTCCAGCAGCCCCCGGGCGAAGCGGCCGGCGGTCGCCTGCTCCAGACTGTCCCGGGTGTCGTGATCGAGGAAGAGCCCCAGCGCCGCCACATCGGTCCGGCCGTCGAAGTTCCGGATCGCCCGGTCGGTCTGCCGCGTCACATTGAAAACCGAGTACCGATCGAAACGGTAAAGCCCCCGCAGGTTCGTTTTCTCATCAAGGGCCCAACCCATCCCCACATCCGCCCCCCAGCGGTCCAGGTCGTAGTTGCGGAACTTCTCCTGCCCAACCCGGCCGCCCGCCGACGCGGTGAAGGGCGTCCCGAAGAGATTATGCTGCTGGACATTGACCCCGACCTCCTGCGTGTCGGCGGTCACATCTCCGGTCCCGCTGATCTCAAAGCCGTCGGTCCGGCCGCCGATGGAAGCGGTCTGGGGCCCACGCTGGGCCGCCGGTTCTTCCGCCGCCGCGAATCCTCCGCCCCAGCCGATCCCCAGCGCCGCCACCGCGAAAAACGCCGTCCATCGGGCCATCCGATTCATGCCGGTTTTCCCTCCAAAAGCTGTTGGGCCGTCTCCACAACCCGCTCGACCGTAAAACCGTACCGTTTGAAGTTCTCCTTGGCCGGAGCGCTGGCGCCGAACCGGGTGATCCCGATCACCCGCCCTTGTTCCCCGACCCACCGCTCCCATCCCATCGGGTGGGCCGCCTCGATCGCCAGCCGGGCCCGAACCTGGGACGGAAGGACCGACTCCCGGTAAGCGGCCGGCTGCTCGGCGAACAGCTCCCAGCTGGGGAGACTGATGACCCGGGCGTCGATCTGAAGTTTCCAAAGCGCCGCCTGCCCTTCCAGCGCCAGCGCCACCTCCGAGCCGGTGGCGATCAGGATCAAGTCTGGGGAGCTCCCCCGTTCCGGGGAAAGGACATATCCTCCTTTGAGGAGTCCTTCCGCCGGCGCCAGACGGCCCCGGTCCAGCGTCGGCACCTTCTGCCGAGTCAGCACCAGCACCGTCGGGCCGTTGCGCCGTTCCAGCGCCGCCCGCCAGGCCATCACCGTTTCGTTGGCGTCGGCCGGCCGGATCACGCGGAGGTTCGGCATCGCCCGCAGGGAGGCCAGGTGCTCGATCGGCTGGTGAGTCGGGCCGTCCTCCCCCAGCCCGATCGAGTCGTGGGTCATCACATAGATCACCGGCTGCTTCATGATGGCCGCCAGCCGGATCGCCGGCCGGGCGTAGTCGGTGAAGACGAAGAAAGTGGCGGCAAAGGGACGGACCCCGCCGTGCAGCGCCATGCCGGAGCTGGCGGCGCACATCAGGTGCTCCCGGATCCCCCAGGCGATGTTCCGTTCCCCCGGCGTCTTCCTGGAAAAGTAGCCGGAGCTCTTGATCTTCGTCTTGGTGGAGGGCTCCAGATCGGCGCTGCCGCCGATCAACCATGGGAAGAGCGGAGCCGCCGCGTTAATCACCTTGCCGGAGATTTCCCGGGTCGCCGCCGCCCCGTCGGCCGGCGCGAAAACCGGCAGCTGCTTGGCCCATCCGGCCGGAAGGGGCTGGTCCAGTGCCGCCTGAAATTCCTTGTGGAGGGCCGGATGGGCCTTGCGGTGGGCGGCCAGCTTCCCGTTCCAGTCGGCCTGCCGCTTGCGCCCCTTCTCCAGCGCCTTGCCCATGTGAGCCCGCACCTCATCGGGGATCCAGAAGGGCCGGTCGGTCGGCCAGCCATACCCCTGCTTGGTCAGCGCCACCTCCTCGGCCCCCAGCGGAGCGCCGTGGGACTCCGGCGTGTCCTGCGCGTGGGGCGCCCCCTGGGCGATGTGGGTCCTCAGAATGATCAGGGAGGGCTGCTTCTTCTCCGTTCGGGCCGCCGCGAAGGCCCGCTGGATCGCCGAGAGGTCCTCTCCCCTTTCCCCGAGGTTCTGAACATGCCAGTGGCTGGCCTCGAACCGCTTCTTCACATCGTCGGAATAGGCCAGGTCGGTCTTCCCTTCGATCGTGATGTGGTTGTCATCGTACAGCACGATCAGCTTGCCGAGCCCCAGATGGCCGGCCAGGGAGATCCCCTCCTGCGAGGCTCCTTCCATCAAATCCCCATCGCCGCAGAAAACGTAGGTGTGGTGATCCACGATCCGGTGGCCCGGCCGGTTGAAGCGGGCCGCCAGATGGGCCTCCGCCATCGCCATCCCGACCGCGGTCATGATCCCCTGTCCCAGCGGCCCGGTCGTGGTTTCCACCCCGGGGGCCGCGCCATGTTCGGGATGGCCGGCGGTCGGACTGCCCCACTGCCGGAAGTTTTTCAGGTCCTCGAGGGAGACGCCATAGCCGGTCAGATGGAGAATCGCATAGAGGAGCATCGAGGCATGTCCGTTGGAGAGAATGAACCGGTCCCGGTCGAACCAATCGGGGCGGGCCGGATCGTGCTTGAGGAACCGGGTCCAAAGAACATAGGCGGCGGGGGCCAGCCCCATCGGGGCCCCCGGGTGGCCGGAGCTGGCCCGCTCGACGGCATCCATCGCCAGGGTCCGGATGGTGTTGACCGCGAGATGCTCAACCGAAGTTTTGGAGGAAGATTTCCTGCCGGCCATGTCGGCCACATTATAACCGCTTCGCCGCTCGGACCGGCACCCCTTTCTCGGGTATAATCGGGACAAAAGAGGAGGGAAGAGATTCATGCCGCTTGAAAGCCGTCTTTTTCGGATGCTCCTGGGCGCCGCCGCGGCGCTGGCGCTGGTTCACCCGGCCCGGGCCGCTGAAGGGCCCGGCGAGGTTTACCTTCAGTACGCCCGCACCATGCTCGCCGCCGATTCGATCGAGGCCCTCAAGCCGTTCGTCACCACCCGGAACTTCAATGAGCTCACCGCCGATCTCGAAGAAGTCCCCGATCCCCTCCATGCCTTTCGGGATATGATCCTGACCCGGGATCCGGTCATCGTCGACGAACAGATCAACGGAGAGGAGGCCCTGCTCATCGCGGAAGGGACCGGCCCCATGGGCCGGGGCCGCGGGGAGGTCCGAATGGTCCGGGAAGAGGGAACCTGGCGGATCGATTCGGAAACTTGGAAGAGCGGCCCGAAAATCACGCTGACGACCGTCCCGCCGGCCCCCGAGGGGACCGGGACCGTTCGGGGAACCGTTTCCTTCCCGCCGGGCCGGTCCGGCCGGCTGTACATCCTGCTGAACCGGTTCGGCCATACGCTGCCGGTCCGATTCACAAGGGTCTCAATCGGAGAAACTCCGATCACGCAAACCACCTTCCAGTTCAACGAGGTGGAGGAGGGGGAGTGGCAGCTCAGCGCGATCCTCGATCTGGAAGAACCCCGGATCGATCTGGACGCGGCCCGCCAAGAACTGGAGGCCTATGGCTGGGAGGTCGAGAAAAACCTCTACATGTATCTGACCGCCCGCAAAGGAGACCTGATCGCCCGGGAACCGGTGCGGGTCCTGCTGCGCCCCGGAGAAACCCTGACATTCGACCTGACATGCGACCGCGTCGCCGACGCCATGGGACTTTGACGCCGGTGGGGCCGCAGCAAATCCGCCCGTGCTGAACGATCCGCTGGCGGTTCTTTCGGCGATCATCCTGCTGGGGATCGGCGCGGAGTGGCTTTCCTGGCGGCTGAAGCTCCCCTCGATCATCCTCTTCCTCCTCTTCGGATCCGTCGCCGGCCCCCTGACCGGCTTCCTGAAACCGGATGCCCTGATTGACGACCGGCTGCTGCCGATCATCTCCATCCCGGTCGCCCTGATCCTGTTCGAGGGGGGGTTTAACCTCCGGGTCCGGGAACTCAGGCAGATCGGGGCAATCGTCCGGAACCTGATCACGATCGGAACGGTCGTGACTTGGCTGAGCGGAGCGGCACTGGCCCACTGGCTCTTCAGCATGACGCCCGGCGGAGCGCTGCTGCTGGGGGCGGTCCTGGTGCTGAGCGGCCCGACCGTGATGATCCCGATCCTCCGGCTGGTCCGGCCCAAGGGGCCGGCCGGTTCGGCCCTCCGCTGGGAGAGCATCCTGATCGACCCGATCGGAGCGCTGCTGGCGGTGCTGATGCTGGAGGTGGTGCTGGTGGGCGGGGTGCGGGCGGCCGCCCCGATAATCGCCTCCGGGATCATCCGTTCGATGATCGTCGGCGGGGTGACCGGCGCCGTCGGCGCCTGGCTGATGATCGCGCTGCTCAAACGGCGGTGGGTGCCGGACTTCCTGCAGAGCACCGTGACCCTGATGGCGGTGGTCGCGGCTCTCTCCCTCTCCAATTTCTTTCAGCCGGAGTCCGGATTGCTGGCGGTGACCCTCATGGGGATCATCCTGGCCAATCAAAAGAGCGTCCCGACCGAACAGATCGCCGAGTTCAAGCGGAACCTGCAGATCCTCTTCATCTCCGGGCTGTTCGTCTTCCTGGCCGCCCGGCTGGATTTCAGCGGGCTAAGCGGCCGCTGGGGGCCGGCGCTTCTCTTCCTCGGCCTGCTGGTGGCGGTGGTACGGCCGTTGGCGGTCGGCCTGTCGGCGATCGGAACCAAGCTCCCCTGGAAGGAACAGTTGTTCATCTCGGCGCTGGCCCCTCGGGGGATCGTCTCGGCGGCGGTCGCCTCTCTCTTCGCGCTCGACCTGCAGGCGATCGGGCATCCCGATGGGGAGATCCTGACCCAACTGACCTTCGTCGTGATCATCGGGACGGTCCTGATCGCCGGCGCAGTCGCCTCCCCCCTGGCAAAAGGACTGGGGCTGGCCCAACAGAATCCGCAGGGGACCCTCTTCATCGGGGCCGAGCCGTGGGTCCGCTCCCTGGCTGCCGAGATCAAGCGCCGGGGCTACGCCACCGCCTTCGTGGACACCAACTGGGCGAATGTGGCCGACGCCCGGGTGGCCGGCTTCCCCACCTACCACGGGAACATCCTTTCCGAGGAGGTCTGGGAGGAGCTGGACCTGGGGGGGATCGGACGGGTGCTGGCGATGACCCCGAACAACGAGGTCAATTCCCTCGTCGCCCAGCGGTTCGCCGATGTCGTGGGCCGCTCCCATGTCTATCAGCTGCCGCCGGAGCCATCAGACGATCCGAAGAAGGGAATCTCCGGACGCCTCAGCGGCCGCCTCCTGTTCGACAAGGGACTGCATTACGACCGGCTGGAGGGGATGTTCGACGCCGGGGCGACAATCAAAAGCGTCCCGGTGACCGAGGCCGGCAACCTGCAGAGTTTCCGGCGGCGGCACGACGGGCGGCTGATCCCGCTGTTCGCGGCCCACGCCAAATCGGGGAAACTGATCCCCGTTCCGGCTGATGGGGGACTGAGTCTGATTCCCGGCCAGGAGTTGATCTGCCTGGCCCTCCCCGCCCCGCCCGCCTAAAGCCCGAGGGCCAGCACCGCGACACCGGTCAAGGCGATCGCCAGCCCCGCCAGGGCGTGGGCGTACCGCTCCATCCAGGCCGGCCGGAAGAGCCGGAAACCCGCGTAGGTCAGGCAGCTCTGTCCGACCACCATCCCGACAGTGACCACGGAGAAGGCGGCGCACACCGCGGCGATCGCGGCCGGCCCTTCCTTGTAGGAAAGAAACATCAGCGGGATCAGCGGCTCGCACGGCCCGAACACGAGAATCGCGATCAGCAGCCAGACGCGGCGCGCCGCGTAGGTCTTGACCGCCTCCTTGACCGTGAGGTGCGGGTGGGGGTGCTGGGCGTGCTTGAATCCCCACAGGGCGTAGGCCACGCCGAAGCCGATCAACAGCCAGATCGCGACCGACCCCCGCCAGGCCTCGACCCCCCCCATCCGGTGGACCGCCCAGCCGGCCCACAGCCCCAGCGCCCCGATCAGAAGGGAGGAGGCGACATGGCCGATGCCGGCCAGCGTCGTGATGAAAGCCAGCCGGCCCATCTTCCAGTCGGATCCCTTCGCCAGCGCCACGAACGGCAGCCAGTGGTCGGGCGCCAGCGCGTGAAAGAAGGCGACCGACACCGCTGAAATCATCAGGGTCAACATTCCAATCTCCCGCTTGTCGAATTAAAGATTGTAACTCGCGCCGTATTCGGGAACAACCACCTCCCCCGGCAGTTTCTCCCGGAGGGTCGTCGCCAGCGACTCGATCGCCGCCGCCTCCCCGTGCACCAGGAACAGCTTGGCCGGCCCCCGCCGGAAATTCCCGATCCAGCGGATCAGTTCCCTGCGGCCGGCATGGGCCGAGAACCCTTCCACCTGGACGATCCGGGCCCGGACCGGATGGATCTGCCCCAGGATCCGGACGCTCGACGGCCGGCCGACGATCTCATGCCCCAGCGTCCCCTGCGCCTGGTACCCGACGAAAAGGATCGTGCTCTCCGGCCGGCCGATGTTGTTGGCCAGATGGTGCTTGATCCGGCCGCCGGTGCACATGCCGGAGCCGGCCAGGATGATCGCGCTGCCCCGGATCCGGTTGATCGACTTGGAGGCGTCGGTGCCGGGGGTCGGGGTCAGCATCGGCAGGGTGAAGGGGGATTCCCCGGCTCGAAACATCGCCCGGGTGGCCCGGTCGAGGGCCCCGGCGTTCTCCACGAACACCCCGGTCACCTCGATCGCCATCGGGCTGTCGAGGAAGGTCATCAGGCGGGGGATGCGCTGGGCCTCGGTCAGGCGCTTGAGGTGGTACAGGATCTCCTGGGTCCGGCCGATCGCGAAGGCGGGGATCACGATGTTCCCCCCCGCATCGGAGGTCTCCCGGATCACCCGGGCCATCGTCTCGACCGCCTCCTCGTCGGAGGGATGGTCCTCGTCGCCGTAAGTGGATTCCATGACGACCGCGTCCGCCTCCTCCAGCAAAGCCGGGTCCCGCAGCAGCGGCCGGTTGCCCCGCCCGAGGTCCCCGGAGAAGACGATCCGGTGGGAGCGGCGGCTGCGCTGTTCGATCAATTCCACGATCACCGAACCGAGGATGTGGCCGGCCTCATGGAAAACCGCCTTCAGCCCCGTCCCGATCCGAAAAGCCCGGCCGATGTTGACCCGGCGGAACATCGGGAAGGTCCGGTGGGCGTCGGCGACGGTGTAGAGCGGCTCCTCCGGCCGGGGACCCCGCCGTTTTTCCCGGGCGTGACGGCGCCGCTTGTACTCGGCGTCCGATTCCTGCAGGTGGGCGCTGTCCAGCAGGGCGATCCGGGCGATGCCGGCGGTGGCCGGCGTGCAGAAAATCCGCCCCCGGAACCCGCCCCGCACCAACCGGGGCAGATAGCCGCAGTGGTCCACATGGGCGTGGGTCAGCAGGACCGCGGCGATGCTTTGAGGGTCGACCGGGAACGGCTCCCAATCCCGCTTCCGCAGCCCCCACTCCTGATGCAGACCGCAATCGACGAGGATCCGGCACTTCCCCGCCTCCACCAGGAAACGGGAGCCGGTCACATTCCGCGCGGCCCCCAGGAAGGTGATCTTCATGAGAGGATTCTAGCATTATAATGGGCGGCGGCGATGGAACCGAAGAGACCCCCGTCCGAGACCCCGTTCACCTGCCCCCTCTGCGGCGGCGCCGCCGGCCGGCTCCTGTTCCGTTACGACCGGCCGCCGGCCGGGGAGACCTTCTTCCGGGGAATCTCCGACGGCCCTTACGAGCGGCTGATCCTGCGCTGCAGCGCCTGCGGCCACTGCATCAACCGCCACCGGTTCGATCTGTCCCGCTTCTACGAAGGGGACTATGTGGCCGGCACCTATGCCGATCCGGCGGGGATGGTGGCCCGCTATCGGAAGATCCTGTCCCTTCCCCCCGAGCAGTCGGACAACAGCCAGCGGGTGCAGGCGATCACGGCCTTTTGGGGGAAGCGCCCGCCCGGAACGGCGCTGGATGTCGGATCGGGTCTGGCGGTCTTCCCGGCCCGAATGCGGGAGGCCGGCTGGGCCGTGACCGCGCTGGACCCCGACCCGGCAGCGGCCGAACATGCCCGAAAAGAAGCGGGAGTCGAGGCGGTCGCTGGGGACTGGATGGCCGTCCGGGGAATCGGCCGATTCGACCTGATCACCTTCAACAAGGTGCTCGAGCACGTGGCGGACCCGGTGGCGATGCTGGCCCGGGCGGCCGGACATTTGAATCCGGAGGGGGTCGTCTATGTGGAACTTCCGGACGCCGAGGGAGCGGCCCCGGACGGTCCGGGGCGGGAGGAATTCTTCATTGAGCACCACCACATCTTCAGTCCCCGGTCGATCCGCTTGCTCGGGGAGCGGGCCGGTTTCACGGTCCGGTCGGTCGCTCAGGTCCGGGAACCGAGCGGAAAATACACCCTGCGATCCTTCCTCACCCAGCCCAAGAGGTCCTGAGCAACCCTTCTTTCTTCCGGCGGGAAAGCCGCTTGAGCCCCGCCTCCTGCCGCAGGGCCGATCCTCGGCCAACGCACCGCTTTCGATAGACCAGCCGGACCGGACGCCGGGCCCGGGTGCAGGCGCTCCCCCGCCCCGCGTTATGCTCCCGCAGCCGCCGGTCCAAGTCGGTGGTGACGCCGCTGTAGAGGGCCCCGTCGGCGCAGCGCACCATGTAAAGATGCCAGACCCGGGAAGCGGCCAAGCGGAGGATTAACCCTTCGCCGGGGCCCCTTCGGCCCGGTACAGCAGCACCTCCGCCTTCTCGAGCGTCACCAGACCGTCCCGGATCATCCCTTCCAGCTTGGGGAGGAACTCCCGGATCCGTTCTTCGCTGTCGACGATCTCGATCACGACCGGCAGATCCTCCGAGAGCCGGAGCAGCTTCACCGTGTGCAGGCGGCTCTTGGCTCCGAAGCCGAGGAACCCCTTCAGGCAGGTGGCGCCGGCCAGCCCCTCCTTCCGGGCCAGTTGGACGATCGCCTCATGCAGCGGCTGCCCCCGCCACTTGTCCTGCTCTCCGATGAAAACCCGAAGCAGCTTCCCTTCCCGCGGAACCGTCACCATCCTTCACCTCCTTCGTTCAAAGCAGTGTCGCGGCGGCATGCCCGATCCAGAGGGCCGCCAGCCCCAGACAAACGCTCCCGACCAGATTCACCGCCGCCAGCCACCCCTGCCCCCCCTGGATCAGCCGCCAGCTTTCATAAATGAGGGTCGAGAAGGTGGTGAAGGCCCCAAGCATCCCCACCATCAGGAAGAGCCGGGCCTCCGGCTTGAGCAGGAACTTCTGGTCGATCAGGGTCGCGAGGAAGCCGATCACCAGGCACCCCAGGGTGTTGACCGCCAGCGTCCCCGTCGGAAAACCGGTCCCCAGCCACCGGTAGACCCCTTCACTCACCAGATAGCGGCCGGCCGTCCCCACCATCCCGCCGGCCAGCAGCATCAGCCACTTCTGCATCCGATCCCCCATGGTCTGAGAAAAAAGAGCGACCCCAATAGTCTACACCGGGTACCCTCTTGACCATTTTTCATTTTAGGATTAATGTCGTTGGCATGATCCGGAAATTGCTCGCCAAGCTCACGGGAAGCAGCGGCGCCAAGAAGAAAAGGGCCGCTAAGAAGGCCAAGCCCGCCCGCAAGAAACCGGCGGCCCGCAAGAAAAAACCGGCCGCCCGGAAAAAAGCCGCCCCGAAACGGAAACCCGCCGCCAAGAAGAAAGGGACCCCCTCCGACACCCTTGCGGAGAACGAGATCGGCGAGGTGGTCGCCTTCTTCCGGGTCCCGGTCGTCGCGGTGATCCGTATCAAGCAGGGAAAACTGGCGGTCGGGGACCGGATCTGGATCAAGGGGCACACGACCGACATCAAGCAGACGATCACCTCGATGCAGATTGACCATCAGCCGGTCCGGGAGATCAAGCGGGGGGACGAGGCGGGGATCAAGAGCTCCTCCCGGTCCCGGCGGGGCGACCGGGTCTATCTGATCAGCGCCGCCGGGGCGGCCTAAGTTAAACTCAGTCCTTCCGGGCCCGCTTTCGGGCCACCGGATCCAACAGCTTCTTCCGCAGCCGGATGTTCTTCGGCGTCGCTTCCACCAGTTCATCCGATCCGATGTATTCCAGCGCCAGCTCCAGCGTCAGCTCCTTCGGAGGGGTCAGGACGACCGCGATGTCGGAGGTGGCTGAGCGGATATTGGTCAGCTTCTTCGCCTTGACCGGGGAGATCTCCATGTCCTCCCCCCGGGCGTTCTCCCCGATGATCATCCCATGGTAGACCGGCACCCCCGGCCCGATGAACAGTTCCCCCCGCAGCTGGCAGTTGCTCAGCGCGTAGGCCGTGGAGACCCCGTCCTCGAAAGCGATCAGGGAGCCGTGCCCGGCCCGGTCGAATCCCCCCGCCTCCACCGGACGGTAGGCGTCGAACAGGTGATGCACCTGCGCGGTCCCCCGGCACTTGGTCATGAGCGCGCTCTTGAGTCCCATCACGCCGCGGGTGGCGATCTGGTACTCGAAGTGAATCTCCCCGGTGGGGGTGTCCATCATCTGGGTGAGCGTTCCCCGGCGGCTCCCCACCTCCTCGATCACGACCCCCCGGTGCTCGCCCGGCACATCGATCGTCAACAGCTCGAACGGTTCCAGCGTGACCCCGTCCTTCTTCTGGAAGATCACCTCCGGCTGGGAGACCTGCAGCTCGAACCCTTCCCGGCGCAGCTGCTCGATCAGGATCGCCAGGTGCAGCTCCCCCCGCCCGGAGACCAGGAGGGTGTCGGGGCTGTCGGTGTCCTCCACCCGCAGGGAGACATTCGTCTGAAGCTCCTGCATCAACCGCTCCCGCAGCGCGCGGGAGGTCACATGCTTCCCCTCCCGGCCGGAGAAGGGGCTGGTGTTGACGCCGAAAGTCATCCGGATCGTCGGCTCGTCGATCTTGGGGACCGGCAGCGGCTTGGGATCGGCCGGATCGGCGATCGTGTCCCCGATCCCGACCGCTTCGAAGCCGGCGACCGCGACGATCTCCCCCGCGCGGGCCTCCTCCACTTCCTTTCGCTCCAGCCCCTCGTAGATCAAGAGCGCCATCACCTTCCCCTCGACCCGCTGGCCGTCCCGCCGGATCAACACCGCCGAGCCCCCCTTGCGCAGGACGCCGGCGGAGATCTTACCGATCCCCATTCGCCCCTTGTAGGAGTCGTACAGAAGGGCCAGCACCAGCATCTGCAGGGGAGCGTCCGCCTGGACCTGCGGCGGGGGGATCTTCTCCAGGATCAGGTCCAGCAGCGGGGAGATCTCCCTGCCCGGCTGGTGCAGGTCGGTCGTCGCAGTCCCCCGGGCGGCTGAGGCGTAGACGATCGGGAAGTCCAGCTGCTGGTCGTTGGCATTCAACTCGCAGAAGAGGTCGAAGGTCTTGTTGACGACCTCCTCCGGCCGGGCGTCGGGCAGATCGATCTTGTTGACGACGACGATCGCCCGGTGCCCCAGTTCCAGCGCCTTGCGCAAGACGAAGCGGGTCTGCGGCATCGGGCCGTCCTTGGCGTCCACGACCAGCAGGACGCCATCCACCATCCGAAGGGTCCGTTCCACCTCCCCCCCGAAGTCGGCGTGGCCCGGGGTGTCCACGATGTTGATCTTGGTCCCCTCGTAAAGGATGCTGGCGTTCTTGGCCCGGATCGTGATCCCCCGCTCCCGCTCCAAGTCCATCGAGTCCATGACGCGCTCCCCCATCTCCTCGATGTTCCGATGCACGCGGGTCTGGCGGAAAATCGCGTCCACGAGGGTCGTCTTGCCGTGATCGACATGGGCGATGATCGCGATGTTGCGGATCGAGCCGGCCTGGGTCATCGGAAACGGAGCACCTGGACCGTCACGACGGAAAAGAAACAAACATTGATCACTGCGAAGACCCGGAAGATCGGGTCGGCCGAGGCCAG
>PCVW01000057.1:39644-69788 GCA_002787095.1 Candidatus Omnitrophica bacterium CG11_big_fil_rev_8_21_14_0_20_64_10
AGCGCCGCCGCTGGATCCGGAGGATCAGCGGGATGTTCCAAAAAGGCAGCGTCACCGCCGCCGCCATACCGATGGTTTCAATCATGCAGGTCCTTTCAAAGGCTCCTATTCTATCTCATCCAGGGATCCGTTGCCGCACTGAGACCCTGAAATCGCCTGCCCCAATGATGAAGGTGCTTGTTGGCCGCTTGAAGCCACTCCTCTGAAAAAATTAGTCGTTATGAATTTCTGGATATATTTATTGACACGAGATTCCGTTTTGGATACCCTCTCCTTACATCGCGGAGTGGCCGCTTTTCCATCCTTAAAAGGAGCTGCTTGAAATGTCTTTTCTCAGATTGTTTTCCCTGATCTCGGCAACGACGATGGCCCTCTCCTTCGGCCCTCCAGCCCAGGCCCTGCGCGCCCAATCCGGCCTGGAAGCCAAAGAGACTGAGCCGCTGTTGGCGACCTCCCTTCTCGCCGCCGGTTTGGAAACCGCCCACCAATGGACGATTGTCTCTTCCGGTTTGCACCCGCTTCCAGGCGGACTGGAACTGGGAGCCGGCAAGCTGTTCGATCGGCTCATCCGGAACGCTGTGAGAAGGAGCGGCCGGGGAACGGAGATCGCCCTGCGTCCATTGGCAGAGAAGCTCCAGCCCCATCTCAACGCCGGGCCGGGCGGTCCCTTGACCAATCGGGAAGCCGCTCTCCTGGCCGAGATCAAGCGAAGCAGCGCTACCGGAGGAACCCGGGATCTGGCGGCACAACAACAGATTGTGGAGCACATCCGGAACGCCCACCTGAAGAGGGAGACAGCCGCCGGGCTGGAGACAACAGCTCCTGCCGCCCTGACGGCCACCTGGACAACCGCCGCAACGATTCCAACCGATCTGGTCCGGATCGCGGCCGGAGTGCCGGCCGAGCCCCGGTGGAGGCCGCTGACCGGAGAACTTCAGCTCATTGATTCGGCGGGCACCCCCGTTGACCGGCTGGCGGATGATTTGAGAGTGGCCTGGAGCGGCCGGCCATCCGAATGGGAGTCCAACCGCCCGGCCGTCGTTGATGCGGCGCTCTCCGTGCTGAACGGCGCGGTGTTGGACCAGGCAATCCTGGCGGCCCGGCTGCTCGGAAATCTGGACGCCATCGAGACGGTCCCCGCCCTCTTGGCCCGGGCGCAAGCCCTTGGAAGGACCGCCGAGCCCGGCTTGCCGCAGCAGCTTCGCAATGAACTGGTCTGGGCGTTGGCCCGGATCGGACAGCGGCATCCGGAGACCGTTGCGGAAGGGGTCCGCTCCCTGCTGCTGGAAGCGGCCGCTTCCGAGGGGGATACCTGGACCACGGTTGCCCCCAGGATTTGGCGAGACAGTGTCCGGGTGGAAGCGGTCACCGCCCTGGCCGGAACGGGGAATGCCGAGGTGGCGGAACGGCTGATGAGCTTTCTGGTGGTGGACCCGGCCCAAGATCGGGGCCGGGCCACCTTGGAAAGACAGCGGGAGTACCCGGCAGTCCTCCTTCGGACGGCGGCCGAGCAGCTCGGGGTCCTGGGCCGTCTCAACGGATCCGACGATCTGCGCGACCGGATTCGAACGGCGCTCGAAGCGCTGCTGCCGGTCACGCTGGTTCAATCCGCGGCGGCGGCCGGCCTGGCCCGCCTGGGAGACCCGGCCGCTTTGCCGGCCCTCCGGGCGGCCATACCGCCGAACCCGGTCTCGAATGATCGCCGGGCGGCGGTGCATGGCGCCCTGCCCGATTTGAAGACCCATTGGACCGCGGTCCTGGACGCCATTGATGCCCTGGAGACCGGGACTGACGCGACGGTACTCTCCACCGGCCTCCTGGAGGGAAACGCGCGGGACATCCGGGTCCGGATGACGGCGACTCCGAACGATCTGGGACGGATTCAAGCCGCGCAAGTCATGACCCTTTGGGACGAAGCGGCGGAGGCGAAAAAGCCCTTTGCAATCGGCCTGGCAACCGGCTCCACCCCCCAGCCGCTCCTGACCGAGCTGGCGCGGCGGCTGAACGATCTCCCGGCCGTTCAGCTGGAAGACCATCTCAAGAGATTGTTCATCGTCGCGATGGACGACCTGGTGGATCCGATGACCGGCGCCAACATCCCCCCCGACCACGAGCGGTCGGCGGTCCGTTTCTTCCGGGAGAACTTCTTCGACCAGGTGGAGGGATTTGATTTCTCCGATCGCTGGACGCAGATTCACCTGATCGTCCCAACCGTCGGAGAAGTCTCAGCGCAGGCCGACCGGGTCCGGAAACTGGGGGGTATCCGGTGGCAGCTGATGGCCACCGATCCCAACGAACTGCACGTGGCCCAGGTTCATGCCGGAGACCGGTTCGGAGACCCCGCCATCCAGGCGGCCAAAGACCAGCCCCGGGAACTCTCCTCCCTCTTCCTCCAGCACAATCCCTGGGCGGCCGGTTTTCGGGGCATCACCTTCACGCTGGACGATTTCCTGAACATGCTGGCGGATGACGGCGTCGTCAGCCTCGCCCTCTTTGGAAAACCGAAGCGGGACGCCCTGGGGAAATTCGCGGCGGCCCGCTCCTACAACCCCGATCAGCCGATCACTTTCCTCTGGCTGCCAAACTGGGACGCCAAGCGGGCCCGTATCCATCTGCTGATTGACGAGGAGGTCTCCAAACCGATCAAGGAGAAGCTCACCGCCGGGCTGGAAGCCGCCTTCCTGAACGCCCGGCTGCCGGAGTACACCTGGACGAGACGGCTCCTCACGATCGGGGCGATCTGGAGCCGAATCAGCCGGCCCGGTCAGGCCGCCGTCAGACGGGAGCGCTTCCGCCGGCTCTTCGGAGAAGAGGAAGCTGACCCCAGAGAGGGAGATCTGCCGGAGATCGAGCCGGAAGGCGTCCCGGATCAGCTGAAACGCTGGCTCGCCGACGACGGGATCGTGCAGTCGGGCCCGCTGACGGCCGGCTTCCACAGAACCGAGGCGGTGGAGGAGACCCTCCGGATGATCGCCGAACTCAACCCTTACGGAGAGGACCGCCTCGTGGAGCTCACCTCCCTTCTGCCGTCGGTCGCCGCCTTCAATGAGGGGAACCCGCAAGCGGCGGTGGAGTTGTTCGGGATCAGGGAGTTCGACAACGCCGTCGGCTCCTTCAAGATTCGGCAATACGTCCATGAGATCCTCCATTCGGTCGCCAACGCGGCGGATCCGGCCGTCCCGCACTACGGGGGGATCGGGATGTTTTCAACCGGCAACGGCATCCGGGCCGCCGCCGCGGTCGTGGAACATCTGATCGACTGGAACATCCTCCCCGAGGGCTTTCAGATCACGATGGTCTCGGAGCTGGTCAACCCCGACAAGCTGGCTTACCTGCAGCCATATGTTGAGAAGGGGATCCTGGTCATGAAGCCGGTCGGGGAAGTGGCGGAAGCGTACCGGGCCACCGCCGTCACGGAGGGCCCGTTCGCCGGCATCCCGACTGAAGGAAAGTCGCTGGACAACATCAACACCCTGCTCAGACTCATGGATTGGTGGACCCGGCAGAACGGCCTTTACCATGTGAAGGCATCCGAAAGTTTCAGCGCGGCGGTGGGCGGGATCAGCATGGCCCAAGACCTGGACACCATCCTTCCGGACGCCGATGTCGTGATCATGCCGACCGCCGGGGGGATCCCGGGGGTGGGACTCGCAACCGGGTTTCTGATCAATGATCGGCAGGTCCGGGTGATCAGCGCGATGTCGGCGGAACGGCCGGCCAGCATCGGTTCCGCCCTCAACATCCAGAACATCCAGCCGCTGGCGGTGAATGGATCCATCCTGCTGGGGGCCGAACGGAACCAGGTGACCGAGGTCTCCGACTTCGCCACCATCAAGGGGGTGGTGGATCTGGAGCAGCACGCGGGCTTGAAGGTGGAGGTCACCTCCGCGGTCGGCCTGGGACAGGTCTACCAGTGGATGGCGCAGCAGAAGGATTTTCTGGAACAGCTGCATCGACAACTGGGCCGCCGGCCCAAAATCGCCCTGCTCCTGACCGGACAAAACCGGAGCAAGGAGGATGTCGCGCTGGCCCATGAGGTCTACAAGGAGCGGGGGCTGGAGAACCTGGTGCAGTTGGAACAGAACATCCCCTCGATCGTGGCCGCCGGCCTGGAAGCGGGAACCGCCCTGGCCAACCTGTCCGGCGCCGCAATCTCCCGCCACGAGGTGGCCGTCGTCGATCCAGCAAACGCAGATCTGGCGCTTCTGCTCTCGAGAATTCAGCCGGCCGACGACCCGGTCGTCCTGATCACCGCCGGCCTGGAGCACGAAGCGGCCGTCCTGAAGGCCGGCTTCACCGGGATCACCCTCCGGGGGGACCTGTACGAAAGCATCGAGCAGGCCCGGGCGGCCGCCGCCGCCCTCTTTGCCGGCTACACCCCCCGTTTCTACCGGGGGGATCAGCGTCCCAACCTGCTGGGCTGGCTGGCCGGCCTGCTGGAGCGGTACAACATACCGGAGAGTCTGCTTTCCGTTCAGCAGGCGGCGGACATCCTTCAAGCGCTGGATCCCTTCCGCTCCGCCTAATCTCCGAGCGTTCCGATCGCCTGAGTTTCTCCCATCGGGGTGCGTGGGGTTTTCCCCCGGGCTTGTGCTAGGCTGGGACGGGAGAACTGATGCCGCAAAAACCGCTGATCGCCGGGGTCACCCGGATCAAGGATGAAGCCGATGTCATCCGGCTCAACCTGGCCCATCACCTCCGGCTGGGGATCCGGCATTTCGTGGTGATCGACAACGGCTCGACCGACGGCACCTTCGAGGAGGTGGAACGGTTCCGAAAGGAGCGCCCCGACGCCCTCCTCCGTTTGGGAATCCGATCCGAAGGTCCGCTACTTCCAGAACGAGCAGCGGACCGAAGCGGCCGAATGGGCGAAGCGGGAATGGAACCCGGAATGGATTTTCTCCTTCGACGCCGATGAATTCCTGGCCTGCGAGGGAAATCTGTCCGACGCCCTGAGCGCCGTTGCCCCGGAGATCGTCTGCATCGGCCTTCCTTCCAAGCACCACCTCTACCGGGAATCCCAGGAGCCGGACCTGTTCAAACGGATGCCGGATGTCCTGCCCGCCCCCCTGAGCAGCAAGGTGCTGGTCCGCTGGCAGCCGGGGATGCGCCTGCGCCCGGGGAACCATTTCCTGGATGACCGGGGGCTGTGGCGCCCCTTTTCCCCCCGCCGGGTCCCCAGTCCCTTCCAGGTTCCCCGGGAAGAGCTGTGCCGGCTGTTCGGCCCAGGCAGCACCCCGGGAGAGACCATCGGGTTTCTCTCAGACATTTTCCCTACCGTTCCCGGGAGCAGATTCGGAAGAAGATCCTCAAGTGCGGCGAGACCCGAAAAACCGACCCGCCCCCGCCCAACCGAAGCAATCTGGGCCGGCACTGGGAAGAGGCCTATCGGAAATACCAGGAGGAGGGGGAACCGTACCTCGACAGGGTCTGCCGCAACCAGTCCGGGACCCCCGGCGTTCGGGACCCGCTACGCGAACCGGGCCTGAGCGATCCGGTTTAAGCTCTGCTCCTTGTGGAGCCGCTCGTCCAGCGCGATCCGCCGGAACAGATCACCGAGTGAGCGATAGCTGCCGTATTCCTGCTCGAAATCACTGACGAACGGCTCGGCTTCCAGCGCCGGGTCCTCTGAGACGAACGCCATGTACTCATGCTCGGCGTGATCCTCAAAATCGGCGTTCAGCCCATAGCTTAAGGCCGGTCGGATCACATACAAGAGCCAGCTGATGTGGTAGTAGGCAAAGGCCAGGATCTGCGGGATGATCCGGTGCCGGAAGAAGTTTTCCCGGATCTTCCGGTTCTGCACCATCTCTTCCAGGATCAGCAGATGCCACTGTTCGTTGTCCTGCTGGTGGCGGGCCTCCCGAACGAACTCAAAGATCCGCCGGGCGAAGTGGGGCCGGCCGTAGGTGTGGGTCATCGCGATGTAGGCGACATGCTCCCACGCCTGATAAGGGACCCGGGCGACCACCTCCAGCACCTTGAACTTGGAGAGTCCCCGCCCCCGGCCGTAGAAGAGGTCCATCGTCAGGAAGAGTCCCCGGGCCAAAAAGCCGTAGCGGCGCCGGGGGGTCTGCAGCGTCGTCTCCTGCTCCCGCGTTAAGACCGCCGGATCCCGGCTGGTTCTCCAATCGGACGCTGTCATGTCCATGAAATGATTGTACTACCGGCGGGTTGGGGTTGTGGGGCCACTATAGACTGTCCCTCTGCGGAGCGTCCCCAAAGCCACTGCGGAGCGTCCCCAAAGCCAAAGCCGCCCAAAGCCGCTGATTCCCTGGCCGGCCCGCGTGGTGTACCATAAGCGGAGCCGGCGGCCTGAGCTTAAAACCGGGCCGTCCAGTCGAACCGCCGGTACCGGACGCGGGCAAGCCGCGCAATCTCCTTCGCCGGGAGCCGGACCGGAGCGCCGGAAGCGCTCCAGGCTTCCGAGAGGGCCCGCTTGACGGCGGACGCCGGCAGAGGCAGCGGCGTCAGGAACGCTCTGTGTTCCCGGTCCTTCCGATAGGCCGGCCGCCGGGCCGGCAGCGGCAGGAGCGCCTCCATCAGGGGCAAATTCAGATCCAGCAGGAAACAGCCGTGAAACAGCATGTGGGTCCGCTTTCGGCGCTGGGCGCTGCCCGAGAATTTCAGCCCCGCGAGGGTCAGGTCGGAACAACCCTCGGCTCGGACGGGCCCGGCCAGCAGCGGCTGGAGGGCGGACCGGTGGCGATCCAAGATGAAAGCGTTGGTTGAGGCGATGCCGGCCAGCGGGCCGGCCGGCGGGATCTGGAGAACCAGCGAAAAGTTGAGGCAGCCGGGGCCCTGCAGCACGGCCCCGCCGCCGCTGATCCGCCGCAGGATCGGAACGCCTGCGGCGCCGCAGGCGGCCGCGCGGACCTCCGATCCGATGCGATTGGACAGACCGAGGACGACAAAGGGACGGTCCGGCTCCCAGAAGCGGAGCAGTTCGGTCCCCCGCCCGGCTTGGCACCCGTCCAGCAGGGCTTCGTCGCAAGCCAGATTCTCCTCGGGCGTCGGGAAGGTCAGATCAAGGAGCTTCATGGGTGAAGGCCATTATAGAAGACAAGCCGGCTGAATGTCGCTGAACACCCCCTATGTGAACACGATTCCGGCTGATCGGGAGCCTCCCTACCCCGGCGACCGGGAAATCGAGCGCCGGATCAAGAGCCACATTCGGTGGAACGCGATGGCGATGGTCGTTCAGGCCAACCGGCTGCACGACGGCCTGGGCGGCCACATCTCGACCTACGCCTCCTGCGCGACCCTGTACGAGGTGGGGCTGAACCACTTCCTGCGGGGGAACGGCGGAAAAGATCCCGCCGACCTGGTCTACTTCCAGGGGCACGCCGCGCCCGGCAACTACGCGCGGGCCTATCTGGAGCGGCGGATCGACACCGGCCAACTCCACCGCTTCCGGCAGGAGTTGGCCGAAGAAGGCGGCCTCTCCTCCTATCCCCATCCCTATCTGATGCCGGAATTCTGGCAGTTCCCGACCGTCTCGATGGGGCTCTCGCCGATCCTCTCCATCTACCAGGCCCGATTCATCCGGTACCTTCGGGCCCGCGGCTTCCTCAAGGCGCTTCCACGCGTCTGGTGCTTCGTCGGAGACGGGGAGATGGACGAGCCGGAGTCGCAGGGAGCGCTGACGCTGGCCGGACGGGAGAGCCTGGACAACCTGATTTGGGTCGTCAACTGCAACCTGCAGCGGCTCGACGGCCCGGTGCGGGGCAACGGCAAGATCATCCAGGAGCTGGAAGCCCTCTTCCGGGGGGCGGGCTGGAACGTGATCAAGGTGATCTGGGGGAGCGACTGGGACGCGCTGCTGGCCGCCGACAAGGGCGGCAAGCTCGTCCGCCGGATGGAGGAGGCGGTGGACGGCGACTACCAGAAATACTCGGTCGAGCCCGGCAGCTACGCCCGCAAGCACTTCTTCGGCGTTTCCCCGGAGCTGATGGAGCTGGTCAACCACATGACCGACGAGCAAATCCAGAAGCTCCTGCGCGGCGGCCACGACCCGCAGAAGGTGCACGCCGCCTACCGGGCGGCCGTCGAGCACAGCGGATCGCCGACCGTCATCCTCGCCAAGACCATCAAGGGATACGGGCTCGGAGAGGCCGGCGAGGGCCGCAACATCACCCACCAGCAGAAAAAACTCAACGAGAAGGAGCTTCGGGAATTCCGGGCCCGGTTCGAGATCCCGCTCAAAGATGAGGAAGTGGTCCAGGCGCCGTTTTACCGCCCCGCCGCCGACTCGATCGAGACGAAGTACCTGCTCGAGCGCCGGGCGGCGCTCGGCGGATTCCTGCCGGAGCGGAAGTACCGCGCGGAGAAGCTGTCCCTGCCCGCCGCGGCCTTCTACGATGAGTTCCTCAAGGGATCCGCGGCCCGGGCGGTCTCCACGACGATGGCGTTCGTGACCGTCCTGACCAAGCTGCTGCGGGACAAGACGGTCGGAAGCCGCGTCGTTCCGATCATCCCGGACGAAGCGAGGACCTTCGGAATGGACGCGCTGTTCCGCCAGATCGGGATCTACTCCCCCAAGGGGCAGATGTACGAGCCGGTTGACAAGGAAACGCTGCTCTTCTACCAGGAAGCCAAGGACGGCCAACTCCTTGAGGAGGGCATCACCGAAGCGGGCGCAATGAGCTCCTTCATCGCCGCGGGGACCGCCTACGCCAACCTCAGCCTGCCGATGATCCCCTTCTACATCTACTACGCGATGTTCGGGTTCCAGCGGATCGGCGATCTGATCTGGGCGGCCGCCGACAGCCGGACCAAGGGGTTCCTGCTGGGAGCGACCGCCGGACGGACGACCCTCAACGGCGAGGGGCTCCAGCACCAGGACGGACACAGCCACCTGGCGGCCTCCAGCGTGCCGACCCTGATGGCCTATGATCCGGCCTTCGCCTACGAGATCGCGGTGATCGTGCGGGACGGGCTGGAGCGGATGTACACCAAGGGAGAGGATCTCTTTTATTACCTGACGCTCTACAACGAAAACTACCCGATGCCGGCGATGCCCAAGGGGGCCGAGGAAGGGATCCTCCAGGGGCTTTACCGGCTCAAGACCGGCCCCAAGCGGCGCAAACTGCGCGTTCACCTTCTGGGCAGCGGCCCGCTGCTGCGGGAAGCTCTGAAAGCCCAGGCTCTGCTGGACGAAAAATTCTCCGTCAGCGCTGATGTCTGGAGCGTCACGAGCGCCAAGCGGCTTCGGGCCGAGGCCTTGAGCGCCCGGCGATGGAACATGCTCCACCCGACGGCCAAGCCGAAGGTCTCCTACCTGGAAGCGGCCCTCTCGAAAGAGAAAGGAGCGTTCGTCGCGGTCTCCGATCAAATGAGAAGCGTCTCCGATCAAATCGGCCCCTGGGTGCCGGGCGGCCTCTTCTCCCTCGGGACCGACGGGTTCGGCCGCAGCGACACCCGGGCGAACCTGCGGCGCTTCTTCGAGGTGGACGCCGAGACGATCGCGGTCGCGGCCCTTTACGCGCTGCACCGCAAGGGAGAAGTCCCGGCCAAAACGGTCGAGCGGGCGATCCGGGATTTGAAGATTGACCCTGAAAAAAGGTATCCTGAGCTGAGGTAACCCATGGAAATCCGACTGCCGCAACTGGCCGAAGGAGCCGATTCCGGGACCGTCGTCAACCTGGCGGTCTCCGTCGGCGACCGCCTGGAAAAGAACCAGACGATCCTGGAGATGGAGAACGAGAAGGCAGTCGCCCCGATCCCCTCCCCCGCCGCCGGCCGGGTCGTGAAGGTCCATGTGAAAGAGGGCGACACGATCTCCGCCGGCCGGCTGCTGGTCACCCTCTCCGAGTCCGGGGAGGAGGCGGAGGATCCGAAGCGGAAGCCCAAGGCCAAGCGAGGGAAGCAGGCGGGCCAAACCGGTCGGGAAAAAGCGAAGAAGGGCCGGCAAGAAGAGGAGGAGACGCGGGAGGCGGCGCAAGGAGCGTCGAGGGAAGAAACCGATGAGCCGGGATACCGCCCCGCCGCCGGGAGCGGCGCCCCGCCGCCGGCATCCCCCTCGGTCCGGAAACTGGCTCGGGAGATGGGCCTGGACTTGACGCGGGTCCGGGGAAGCGCTTCGGGAGGGCGGATCACCCCGGAGGATGTCCGGCGGCACCTCCAGCGGCTGCAGGAGGCGGCCGCCCGGAAAGGCGGGGCGCAAGCCGCCGCCGGAGAACCGGCCGCTCCGGCCCCCGAACCGATGGACTTCTCCCGGTGGGGCAAGGTGACCCGCCGGCCGCTGACGCCGACGCGGCGGACGATCGCCCGGCGGATGCAGGCGGCCTGGGAGACGATCCCTCATGTGACCCAGTTCGATGAAGCGGATGTGACCGGCCTGATGGCGCTCAAGAAAAAGCATGAGGATGTTTACCGGAACCGGCAGGCCCCGCTGACCTTGACCGCCTTCCTGTTCAAGGCGCTGCCTCCGATCCTCAAGCAATACCCGGTCTTCAATGCCAGTCTCGATGAGGCGTCGAACGAGCTGGTCCTCAAGCAGTATGTCCATCTGGGGGTGGCGGTCGACACCGATAAGGGCCTGCTGGCTCCCGTGATCCGGGACGCCGACAAGAAGAGTCTCGTGGAGTTGTGCCAAGCTCTCCGGGAGACCGCCGAACGGGCCCGCGACCACCGGCTCCCGCCCGATGCCCTGAAAGGAAGCGGCTTCACCGTCTCCAACCAGGGAGGGATCGGGGGGGGCCACTTCACGCCGATCATCAAGAAGCCGGAGACGGCGATCCTGGGCGCGGGCCGGGCGGCGGAGCGTCCGGTCGTTCGGCAGGGGGCGGTCACGCTCCGCGTGATCCTGCCGCTGGCCCTCTCCTATGACCACCGGGTGATTGACGGGGCGGACGCCGCCCGCTTCATCACGGCCCTGGTCCGGGCGCTGGAGACCTTCCCCGAGAGCGAGGTGGCGCTGTAATGGGGCTGGAACCGATCCAGACGGAGGTGGTGGTCGTGGGGGCCGGCCCCGGCGGGTACACGGCCGCCTTCTACGCCGCCGACCGGGGAAGGAAAGTGATCCTCGTGGAGCGGGAGGCCGCGCTCGGCGGCGTCTGCCTGCAGCGGGGCTGCATCCCTTCCAAGGCGCTGCTGCACGCCACCGAACCGGTCCGGGAGGCGCCGGCTTCCGCGAAACGGGGGGTCAGCTTCGGCCCGCCCGTGATCGAGCTGGAGAAGCTGCGGGCCTGGAAAGGATCGGTGCTCCAGAAACTCTCCGGCGGCCTGCAGTTCCTGGCCAAAAAACGGGGCGTCGAGGTGCTCCATGGGCGGGGCCATTTTGAGGATTCCGGTCTCCTGCGAGTCGAGACCTCCGAAGGGCAGCGCTTCATCCGGTTCGAGAAGGCGATCATCGCGGTGGGCTCCAAGCCCGCGATGCCGCAAGCCTTCGATTTGGGCAACAAGCGGATCCTGACCTCCACGGAGGCCCTGGAGCTGGAGGAGATCCCCAAGAACCTGCTGGTCGTCGGCGGCGGCTACATCGGCCTGGAGCTGGGGACCGTCTACGCTTCCCTGGGGAGCAAGGTGGTCCTGGTCGAGGCGGAAAACGCGATCCTGATGGGGGCCGACCCGGACCTGGCCCGGCCGGTCCTGGAATACGCCAGACATTCCTTCCGGGAGGTGCGTCTCGGCACGAAGGTCGAAAAGATGGCGACCCGCGGCAAGCAGATCCAGGTTGTGATGAACACCGGCAAGGAAAAATTGGAGGAACTGTACGACTGGGTGTTGGTCGCGGTCGGCCGGATCCCCAACAGCGGGGAGTTGGGGCTGGAAAACACCCGCGTCCGGCGGGACCCCAAGGGGTTCGTCCAGGTCAACGACCGGCAGCAGACCGCCGACCCGAACATCCTGGCGATCGGCGACGCGGCCGGCGGGATGCTGCTGGCCCACAAGGCGGCCAAAGAGGCCCGCGTGGCGGTGGAGACGATCCTCGGGGAGCAGAGCACAATGAAGGAAGTCGTGATCCCCGCGGTCGTCTTCACCGACCCGGAGGTGGCCTGGTGCGGCCTGACCGAGACCGAAGCGAAGGAAAAGAAAATCCCCATCCAGGTCGCCCGCTTCCCCTGGAGCGCCTCGGGCCGGGCCCTGACGCTGGACCGGACCGACGGCGTGACGAAGCTGATCCTGGAGCCTCAGACCGACCGGATCCTCGGGGTCGGGATCGTCGGCGCCCGGGCCGGCGACCTGATCAGCGAAGGGGTGCTCGCGGTGGAGATGGGGGCCACGGCCAAGGACTTGGCTGAATCGGTCCATCCCCACCCCACCCTCTCGGAGACCCTGATGGAGTGCGCCGAATCCTTCTACGGTTTCTCCGCCAGCGCCCTTCCCCGGAAATCCCGACCCGCCGCCGGCCGCTCCTGAGGAAATAGGACATTGGGATGAACGAATCGTCATCCCGAAGTCATCCTGCCGTTAATCCCCCGAAGTACTCTTTCCCTTGGAAGCCATGAGATCAGCCGCCGATCGCCAAGGCGCTGTTCGCGCTGTTCTTGGTCCTCTTCGCCGTGTCCCTGATCGCGGGACTGGCGCGAGGCCGGGCTCCGAGGGCATCAGGCGGATCTAAACGGCTGTTCAACCAAAGGAGGCGACCATGACGACGGAAAAAGGAACGCTCGGGAAGATCAAGGACAAACTGTCCGAAGCGATTCAGAGCGCGGGGGATCTGGTCGAGACGGCGGCCCGGGAGGCCGGCGAGGCGATCAGCGGCGTCGCCCGCGCCACCGGAAAGGCCGGAGGGGCCCTGATCGAGTCGGCCGCGGAGGTGCTCGGCGAAATCATCCGGGCCGGCCGGGAGGTCGGCAGCGACCTGGGCCAGGTCGCCAAAGGAGCCGTCATCGGGACGCTCCGGGCCATCGGGGCGACCGGGAAGGAGGCCCTCGATGCGATCCAGAGGGTGTCGGAGAGGGGCATCCAGACGGCGACTGCCGTCGGGGCCGACATCGTGAAAGTCGCCCAAGGGGTGGTCGAGGGGACAATTGAGGTCGCCGGGAAGCTGGGGGTCAGCGTCTCGGAAGCGGCTTCGGAAGCGGCGACCGCCGTCGTGAAAGCGGCCTACGCGATCGGAGCGGAGACCGGGGACAAGGTCAAGAGCGCCGTGACCGGAACAATCGCCGGCGTCAAGGTGGTCCTCAAAGAACCGTTCAAGAAGAAAGCGGCCTGAAACGCGAATGGTGGAGAAACGATAAAAAGGAGGAACAAGTCATGGCACAGCAAAATCAGCAGCAGCAACAGCGGCAACAACAGAATCAGCAGCAACAGCAGGCTCAGCAGAAACGGAACCAGCAGCAGAAGCAACAGCAGAAGCAGCAGAACCAGCGAAGCAGTCAACAGTAAAAACGAGCGCTGAGGAAATGAGATGAGAAAGCCCGTCCGCTGGATCCGGATGGAAGTGGCCGCCTGTCTCTTTCTAAGCGCGACGGCCGCCTGGGCGGTCCCGGAGCCGGCGTTGGCGCCGGTTCCGGGCCTCCCCCGGCCGCTGCTGATCCAGCGCTCAGAGGAAGGGTTCTCTCTGTTCCAGCGGGAGGCGCGGCGGGCGCCGCCGGCTGATCCGGCCAGGCCAAAGCAGCCGGACCCTTTCCGGGAATCAGCCGCAGCGGCCCGATACCTCCAGACCCAATCCTAAACTTTCCCTATCCTGGGTACTATCCTGGGTACCGTTTCCAAACGTGCCGGGTTCATCGGATCAAACCTGACACTTCTGGAAACGGTACCGTTGCTCCTAGTTGGCGAGCTTGAATTTAGTTCGGCGTCTGCAGAGAATCTACCACTTCGATGCCACACCTTTGGGCCGTTTCCTCAAGGTTGGCATGAATATAATACCTACCGATTATTTCAGCAACCTTGACCCTTAAAGAGTCTCGGTAATAAACAAATCTTTGGGAATCACCATCGAGTTCAATTTCCGGCAATGGCATGAAGAACCGCCCGCCGTCACAAGCCACGAAAGTCAGCTCCTTTAATCCAACACCGCCGACTTTAAGATAAACCGGATAGGACGACGTATGTTTGTCAGGAAAAACTCTGGTCCACTCCTCAGAAAAATCGCCTCCCGACTGGGTTTCTCCGATTTTAATTTGAAACATATTATCCACTTCGGACATCCATACTTCTGCATGACCTACGAATTCTTTCCGCCAAGAGTGCTCGAGTAGCGACTCGAATCCCGTCAGATTTTTATCAACACTTGTAATCAGAATAGGATCTAAATCGACTTCCGAGCCTTTTAACTTCAACTGCGCTCTAAGCAATAGAAAATCGGGAGATCGCCATTCCTTGACGTTGTCTAGTCCGAGAGCGATTGCGTGACCCGTTCGGAGATTGGTCAGGCTGATGACTGATTTGTCAACTTTTCCAACCTTCCAACGATCGTCAACCGGCTGGAATCTGCGACTACTGCCCGTATCCAAACAGACCGCTCTAGGCCTAATTCGGATATCCCTACCTTCCCACGCTTTGGCCTTTTCTTTCTTCATTACTGAGCACCAAACCTTTTATTTAAAAACCCTTTCCTGTGCGCAAATCCTTGTCCAAAGCAGTTACTGAACTCCAGAAAGCTCTCAAATCTGCAGGAGCAACAACTTTTAATTCGTCCAATTGCCCATCGGTCGATGCGGGCAAATCAAGCAGTACCTCCTGGGTACCGTTTCCAAACGTGCCGGGTTCAACCGATTCGGAACCCGGCACTCCCGGAAATGGTACCTGTAAGTATTCGGAACCCGGCACTCCCGGAAATGGTACCTGTAAGTAGGTACAACCGATTCGGAACCCGGCACTCCCGGAAATGGTACCTGTAAGTATTTGAAACTGCTGCTTCAGAACTGCCAGATCAACGACGTAAGTCTTTGTGTTGCCTACCGAAGCCCATTCGACCTGTTCGCAAAAGCCACGTCTCGTACAGAGTGGCTGCCCCGCTAGGATTCGAACCTAGATAGCCAGATCCAGAATCTGGAGTCCTACCGTTGGACGACAGGGCAAAATAGGACTAGGACCCCCACATTATAGCGGGATTTCTTGAGGTTCGCCCCCGGAAATCCCCTCTGCAGGGCCGGTTACGCCGGGCAGAGGGTGGCGGCGGCTTGCCGAAGGCGGGGGATCACCCGCTCCCGCCCAGCCACCTCCAGAATGTGGAAGAGGGAGGGACCGACCGAGCGGCCGGTGACCGCCACCCGGGCTGGGTGGATCACCTCTGCCGCTTTGATGGAGCGGATTTCTGCCAGTTCCCGGCAGGCCGCTTCCAGTTGGTCTGAGGTCCAGTTGGATAGCTTCTCCAGGCAGGCGGCGTATTCCTGCAGGATCTCGGCCACCCCAGGCTGCTTGAGGCGCTTCTCGACCGCTTCCGAGTCGAAGGGGATCTCCTTCGTGAAGAGTCCCTGGGTCTGCCGGCAAAGGTCCTCCACCGTCTCGGCCCGACTCTTGTACAGCTCGATCACCTGCCCCACCCAGGCCGGGTTGAGCTCGTCGGACCACCACCCTTTCGCTTTGAGGTTTTCCTCCACGAGGGGTTTCAGCTGAGGGAGGGGAGCTTCCTTCATATAGAGGGCGTTCATCCAGCTGAATTTCTTCAGGTCGAAGATCGCGCCGGTCTTGCCGATCCGTTTCAGATCAAACGCCTCGGTGATCTCCCGGATCGTCATCTTCTCCCGGTCTCCGCCGGGGGACCAGCCCAGCAAGGAGAAGAAGTTGACCACCGCCTCGGGGAGAAAGCCCATCAGCCGGTATTCCCGGATCGCGGTGGCGCCGTGCCGCTTCGACATCCGGGAGCGGTCGGTCCCCAGGATCAGCGGGATGTGGACGAACTGGGGGATCGGGAGCTTTAGGGCCCGGTAGATCAGCAGCTGCTTGGGGGTGTTGGAGATGTGGTCGTCCCCCCGGATCACATGGGTGATCTTCTGGTCGGCGTCGTCGATCACGCAGGCGAAGTTGTAGGTGGGGGTGCCGTCGGACTTGATCAGCACCTGGTCCTTGATCTCCAGGGTGTTGAACCGGATCTCCCCGTGGACCGCGTCGTCAAACTCGATGATCTGCCCGGGGGTTACCTTGAAAACGATCGCCTGGCCGTCCCGGACCGCGGTTCCCTCATTCAGAAGTTTCTCCGCCTCGGCCCGGTAGCGGTCCAGCCGCTTGCTCTGGTAGGTCACCTCCCCGTCCCAGGTAAGCCCCAGCCATTGGAGCGAGCCCAGGATCTCCTCCAGGAACTCTCTCTTGGAACGGGCGGCGTCGGTGTCCTCCACCCGCAGCAGGAACTGCCCCTGGTGGCGGCGGGCGTAGAGCCAGTTGAACAGGGCGGTCCGGGCGGAACCGACATGCAGGTTCCCCGTGGGGCTGGGCGCGAAGCGGGTCCTCACCTCCACTGGAGAAACTCGCTCACAGGCCGACCTGCACCCGGTAGGTCACCTTCACCTCCCCGTCTTGAGGAACCGGCACATCGAAACGCAGGGTGTGGGCATCCACCTTCGTGAAGGGGTGGCTGTTCCGGATCACCTTCCAGTTGCCGAAGATCGGTTCCATCAGCGCGACGGTCACCGCCTCCTTCTTGTGGTTGCGCAGGGTAATCTCCCACTCCGATTCGTGGAGGTTGCTTGTGATGGCCTTGTAGTCGGTCTGAACTCGGTCGGCGACGACATCGAACGCCTCCCCCACCTCCAGCCGGACCTCCTCATCCTTCGGGGTGTGGTCGATCCGGTCCTCCCCGATCAACTGGAGTTGGCCGGAGCCGTCCCGCTTGTAGAGCCGAACGATCCCGGCCGGCAGCGGCATTCCCAGGCCGCTTTCCTTCTCATTCTTGAAGCGGACGGTCACCTTAACCGGCTGTTTTTCGATCCGCTCCTGAAACCGGTAGGTGAAATAATGCTGCAGGCCATAGAGGAGGAACTCCTTCCGGACCGGAATCCCCTCGCTCTCCAGCAGGCCGATCTGTTTGGTCTGCATCTGTTTGAGCGTCGTGGGGCGCTGCAGGTCGTAGATGTGGTACTCGAAGAAGGCCTCCTCCTGAAAGGCGCTCGCCTGCCGGGCCTTCAAGCTCTCCATCGCCATCATGGCGAACTGGTCCCGCTGACGGTCCTGCGCCCGGTGGATCTGGCCGGCAACCAGCTTCAGCTTCGCGTCGCGGTAGGCGGCCCCCGACTTGTTGTCCACGGTCACCCAGCCGGCCAGGCCGGCCGAGGTGTCGGTCTCATCCAGCGTCATCACATAGTCGGCCGACCAGGTGATGTTGTTGGTCAGGTACGAGACCTCCAGGGTCTGGGGCTCGGCGGCGCGGTTGTCGTAGGTCCAGGTCAGAGTCGGCTTGTCAATCAGGTTCTCCGGCAACTCCGGCAGCACCTGAACGCCGGGGTGGCCCAGGTAAATCTCCGAGCCGACCTGGTAGATCGGCCCCTGGTTGTTGCTCAGCAGAGTCGCCTCAACCGTCTCCTTGCGGTCCTGGTATTGCTTCCACTCGATCAACTTGATCTTCTTGCCGACATATTTGTCCAGCAGTTTGGCCGGGCTCATCAGGTCGTACTCGTAGTTCTGCTCCAGCACCTCAAAGTCGTCCGAGGCGTTCAGGGAACGGGCCCGGACCGTGACCGGCATGATGCTGGAGGCGACATCCATGAAGCGCAGCTCCCCCTCCCCGGCCGGCAGCCGGACGGTCCGGACATCCTTGACCAGCCCCAGGTTGCCGTTGTAGACCGTCACCTCCACCGCCGACTGGTCCGCCTCGGTGCTGCGGATCGGCGCCGCCTGGGCCGGGCCGCCGGCCCACAGAGCAACCGAGAGTGCCATTCCCAACCCCAGACGATGTTGGGTCATGCTTCCTCCTGGTCCGCTTCGTACTCCCCTTCCCCGGTCTCCCGCAGTCGTTCCCGCACCTCATCGAAGAGGCGGCTCTCCAGCTTGCCGCCGGAGGATTTGACGAGCACCTCCACCTTTTTGGCGGCCCCTTCCAGCGACTTCTTGCACTCCCGCACGAGGGCCACCCCCTCCTCGAAGCGCTTCAACCGCTCCTCAAGCGGCAGGTCGTTCCCCTGCATCTCTTCGACGATCGCCTCCAGCCGCTCCAGCGATCCTTCAAACCCGCTCTTCTTCGATTCCTTCGCTTTCGCCATTTCTATTCCTCCACACGGCTTCTGATTGTACCCCGCCGCAGGCGGGTCTCCAGAACTTCTCCGGGCCGGACCTGATCGGCCCGTTTCAGGACCTTGCCCCGCTGATCAAAGGTGATCGAATAACCCCGCTCCAGGACCGCCAGCGGCGAGAGGGCGTGGAGCCGGCCGGCCAGGCCGTGCAGGCGGCCGGTCAGTCCCTCCAGCCGGCGGCGCATCCCGGCGGTCAGACGCTCCTGCAGTCCCTGCAGCCGCTGCGCCTCATGCAGGATGAAGGTCTGCGGAGAGCAGAGCATCAGCTCCCCCTGCAGGACCCGGAGGCGGTGAGTCCCGGTCAAGAGCGGTTCCTCCAACCCCTCCAGGAGCTGTTCCTCCAGTCCCGCCAGCTGCTCGGTCCACGCCTCGATCCAGCTCTCCGGCTCGGTGAAGGCCGGCTCCTCCAGCGCCCGACGCAGCCGGTCCAGGGTCTGGGCCCGCTGGCGCAGGACGATCTCGGCGGCGTTGGTCGGGGTGGTGGCCCTGAGGTCCGCCGCCAGGTCGGTGATCGCGATGTCCTTCTCGTGCCCGACCGCCGAGATCACCGGCAGGCGGGAGTCAAAGACCGCCCGGACCACCGCCTCCTCGTTGAAGGCCCACAGGTCCTCGAGGGAGCCCCCGCCCCGGCCGACGATCAGCAGGTCCAAGTCCTCCCGGGCGTTGAGGGCCTCGATCCCCCGGACGATCGAGGGGATCGCGCTGTTGCCCTGCACCCGGCAGGGATACAGCAGCACCTCGGTCTGGCCCTGCAGCCGCTTGAGGATGTCGCCGATCGCCGCTCCGGTCGGGGAGGTGACCACCCCCACCTTCTCAGGAAAGGCCGGAAGCGGTTTCTTGCGCGCCTCGGCGAACAGCCCCTCCTTTTCAAGACGGCGCACCATCTGCTCGAAGGCCAGCTGCAGCGCCCCCCGCCCCTGCGGCTCCATCGTTCGGGCCTTGAAGCTCAGCTCCCCCCGTGGGGGGTAGAAGTCCGGCTTGCCGTAGCAGATCACCTTGAGTCCCTGTTCCGGCTGGAACTTCAGGTTCTGCAGGTCGGCGGCCCACATCATCCCCTTCAAGCTCGCCCGGTCGTCCTTGAGGGTGAAGTAAAGGTGGCCGCTCGACCAGACCCGGGGATCGGACAACTCCCCCTCGACCCAGACGCCGTAGGGGAAGCCGGTCGTCAGGAGCCCCTTGACCCGGTCAGCCAGCTCGCTGACGGTCAGGGTCTGCCGGCCCGCCGGCTCCGCGGCGGGCCGGCCGCCGTCGGTGTCGGCGGCCGACTCGGCGGCCTCATACTTCGGCGCGTCGTCGGCGAACGGATTTTTCAAACGGTATTCCCGCGCCATCTCAGACTCCGAATTTCTCCCGGACCCGGACGATCGAGACCGCCTTGCCGGTCCGCTCGTCCACCTCGATCAGCGCGCCGCAGAGCCAGACATTTCCCTCGGCGACATCGAACTTGTTGGGCATCCCGGTCAGGAACTTCTCCAGGACCGGCTTAATCTCGCGGCCGATCACCGAGTCGTGCGGGCCGGTCATCCCCAGATCGGTCAGATAGGCGGTCCCCTTAGGCAGGATCCGCTCGTCGGCGGTCTGCACATGGGTGTGGGTGCCGACGACCGCCGAGACCCGGCCGTCCAGGTACCACCCCATCACGATCTTCTCCGAGGTGGCCTCGGCGTGGAAGTCCACCAGGATCACCTTCGTCTTTTGTTTCAGCTCCTCGATCAATTGGTCCGCCTTCCGGAATGGGTCATCCAAAGCGTCCACCCCCATGAAGACCCGGCCCAACAAATTGATCACCCCAACCGCGTCTCCAGCCCGGCTTTTGTAGCAGTGGGCGCCGATCCCCGGGGTGCCGGCCGGATAGTTGGCCGGTTTGAGCAGCCGCGGTTCGGCCGCGATGTACGAGAGGATTTCCTTCTGCCGCCAGATGTGCTGGCCGCTGGTCAGCATGTCGGCCCCGGCCGACAGCAGTTCATTGGCGGTCTTGGGGGTGACGCCGGCCCCGCCGGCGATGTTCTCGGCGTTGACCACGACGAAGTCCAGCCCCAGCCGGGCCTTGAGTATCGGGACGATCGCCTTGACCGCGTCCCGGCCCGGGGCCCCCACGACATCACCGACCATCAGGATCTTCATTCGGTGATCACCCTTTGGACCGGCCGGTCGTGCGACTCGACCGGCAGGCGTTGAACGGTCTGGAACTTGAAGGCCAGCCCGACCGTCGGGGTCGAGGCCGGGACCCGCTCCAGGAAACGGTCGAAGTAGCCCAGCCCCCGCCCCAGCCGGTGGCCGGTCTTATCGAACGCCACCCCGGGAACGATCACCAGGTCGAGGCGGCGCAGGGGGATCTCCTTGGAGGTGAGCATCAGCGGATGCGGGATGCCGTAATGCCCCTTGTGGGCGAGATCCTTCTCCGGGTCCCGGACCTCGGCCACCACCATGTGGCGTCTCGTCCGGTCGGTCACGACCGGGACGAAGACTCGCTTGCCGTCGGCCAGCGCCCGCTCCAGGATCGGCCGGGTCCAGACCTCCCCGTCGATCGCGACATAACAGAGGAGCCGCTTCGCCCGGCGGTATGCCTGGGTCCTCAGCAGCCGGCGCCCAATCGCCAAACTCTTCTTCTTGCGGGAGGATTCGCTCTGAGCGCGCAGGCGCCGGAGGGTCGTTGCACGCAATGCCTGCTTCTTCATCGGTAAAAATCAGAATAACATAGGGGCAAGGCAAAAGAAACGGCCCTCCGCTTCCCGTTGAAACGGAGGGCCGTCCTGCTCACACCGATTCCCCGAAATCGGCGAAGGGAGCCTGTCCCCTCTTATCTTTTTCTGTTTTCGGGAGGTGCGAGCCACACACCCATCTACTGCTACCCAAACGGAAGTCTACCCGACCCAAGTTGAAAATGACAAGATTTACGGACTTTTTTTAACGGTTTAGCCGTTGAGGATCAGATGTGGAACGGGTAGTTGTGGCGCAGGGGGCCGTCGGCCCGAACCCCCTGGTCGGCCAACTGGCGTAGGGTGACCATCTCCAGCCGGCTTCGGACCGCCTGCTCCAGCTCCCGCCAGAGGGCGGCGGTCGGGTCGGCGGCCCCGGGCGGGGGCTTGATCCCCTTGCGGGGTGCGGCCTTCTCCGGCTGGAGGGAGCGCAAGACCCGGCTGACCGGGATCTGCCCAGCCGGCCGGCTCAAACGGTACCCCCCCCGGGGGCCCCGCTGCGCCTCCACCAGCCCCTCCCGCCTCAGCCGGACGAACAGCTGCTCCAGGTAGCGCAGGGGGATCCCCTGCCGCCGGGCGACAGTCTTGAGACTCACCGGCCCCACCCCTTCGTGGCGGGCCAGATCCACCATCGCCTTCAGCGCGTAGATCGTTTTGGCGTTCGGCCGCAGCGTCACCCCGCCTCCCTAAAACTCCTCGAAATACGGGTCCAGACTCAGGTACCGCTCCCCGGTGTCGCACAGGATCGTGACGACCGTCTTGCCCGGTCCCAGCCGCTTGGCCACCTGCAGGGCCGCTACCACATTGGCCCCGGCGGAGATCCCCACCAGCAGCCCCTCGGTCTTCGAGAGGGTGCGGGCCATGTTGTAGGCCTCCATGTCCTCGATGGTGATGATCTCGTCGATCACCGAGCGGTCCAGGATCTCCGGCACGAAACCGGCCCCGATCCCCTGGATCCGATGGATCCCCGGGGGCTTGCCGGAGAGGACCGCCGAATCCTTCGGCTCGACCGCCACGACCCGGACGCCGGGGACCTTCTTCTTGAGCACTTGGCCCACGCCGGTGATCGTGCCGCCGGTGCCGACCCCGGCGACGAAGGCGTCCACTTGGCCGTCGAGGGCCCGCAGAATCTCCTGCGCGGTGGTGTTGCGGTGGACCCGCGGGTTGGCCGGGTTGGCGAACTGCAGCGGCATGAAGGCGTCGGGGGTCTTCTCCAGGATCGCCTTGGCCTGTTTGACGGCGCCGGCCATCCCCTGGTTCGCCGGGGTGATCACCACCTCGGCGCCGAACCGCTCCAAGAGGGAAATCCGCTCGGTGCTCATCCCCTCCGGCAGGGTCAGGATCAGCCGGTAGCCCCGGACCGCCGAGACCATCGCCAAGCCGATCCCGGTGTTGCCGCTGGTCGGCTCCACGATCACCCCGCCGGGCTTGAGCAGCCCCCGCTCCTCGGCATCCTGAACCATCGCCAGCGCGATCCGGTCCTTGACCGAACCGCCGGGATTCATCGACTCCAGCTTCCCGAACACCTGCGCCGACTGGGGGGTCGTCATCCTGCCCAGCCGCACCAGCGGCGTCTCCCCGATCAGGTCCAGAATGGTCTCTCCCACCGCTCGCTTCGACATCCTCACCGGCTCCTTCGCCCGCCAGAGGCGGGTCCGCCCCGGGCGGAAATGGCGTCCAACGCCGCTCCGTGCGCCCGAATCAATTCCGCGATCTCCTTCTCCCCGACCGCCGCCGAAAGGAACCATCCCTCAAACGGGGACGGCGGCAGATACACCCCCTCCGCCAGCATCTTCCGAAAATAGGCCGGATACGCCGCGGTCCGGCTCCGCTTCACCTCCGCCGAGGAACGGACCGGCTTGTCGGTGAAGAAGAGGCTCAGCAGCCCCCCGACCCGGTTGACCGTGACCGGCACGCCGGCGCCGGCCCCCTGCTCCAGCAGTCCCTGTTCCAGCCGGCCCCCCAGGTTCTCGAGGGTTTCGTAGACCCCCTCGGCCTGCAGCACCTTCAAGGCGGCCAGCCCCGCCGCCATCGCGACCGGATGGCCGGCCAAGGTCCCCGCCTGATAAACCGGACCGGCCGGGGCGACCCATTTCATCAGCCGCTTCGGGCCGCCGTAGGCGCCGATCGGAAAACCGCCCCCGATCACCTTCCCCAGCACCGTCAGGTCCGGCCGCACCCCGAAGCGCCGCTGCGCCCCGTTGTAGCCGACCCGAAAACCGGTGATCACCTCGTCGAAGATCAGCAGGATCCCGCTGCGGTCGGCCAACTCCCGCAGCGTCTCCAGGAACCCCGGTTCCGGCGGGATCACCCCGAAGTTCGCCTGCACCGGCTCCACCAGAATCGCCGCCAGTTCCTTGCCCCGCCGCCGCACCGCCTGCCGCACCGCCGCCGGGTCGTTGAAGGGGACGGTCAGCGTCTCCCGGGCGGCGGAAGCGGGAACGCCGGGAGAATCCGGCAGCCCCAGGGTCGCCAGGCCCGAGCCGGAGCTGGACAATAGCCCGTCGGAATGGCCGTGATAACCCCCCTGGAACTTCAGGACCTTGCTGCGGCCGGTGGCCGCCCGGGCCAGCCGGAGGGCCGACATCACCGCCTCGGTGCCGGAGCAGACGAACCGGACCTGCTCGACCGACGGGACCGCCTGCACAATCATCTGCGCCAGCTCGGTCTCGGCCGGGGTCGGGGTGCCGAAGGTGATCCCCTGATGGATCGCCTGTTCCGCCGCCCGAACGACCGCCGGGTGGTTATGCCCCAGGATCAGCGCCCCCCAGGAGGCGACCAGGTCCAGATAGCGCTTGCCCTCCACATCCCAGAGGTACGGCCCCTTCCCCCGCTCGGCGAAGATCGGCGACTGGCCGACCGCCTTGAAGGAGCGGACCGGGGAATTGACCCCGCCGACCAGAACCCGGCGGGCCGCCTCCCAGCAGCTCTTGTTGCTCTTCCCGCTCATGACAACCGCTCCCGGAGCAGCGCGGTCAATCCCTCGACCGTCCAGCCGTCCGACGGCAGGTGGACCTTCCGGACCCCGGCCCGCCGCAGCGCCTGCCGGGTGGCCGGGCCGATCGCCGCGGTCGTCACGCCGTTGAGCAGCCGGGCCGGTGTGAGCCCCGCCCGTCGGGCCGACCGGACGAAACCGGTCACCGTCGAGGCGGAGGTGAAGGTGGCGGCGTGCAGATCCCGGCAGGCGGCCCGAAACCGGGCCGCCGGAACCATCTGCTCCACCGTCCGGTACATCGTGACCTCCTCCACCCGCGCCCCCCGCCGCCCCAGGGCGGCCGCCAACGGGTCCCGCATCCCCAGATTGGAGCGGGGAATCAGGAGCCGCTTCCCCTTCAGCGGCAGCCGGCGGAACGCCCGCTCCAATCCGACCAGTGAAAAGTCATCCGGCAGAAGATCCACGGTCCAGCCGGCCGCTCGCACCGCCGCGGCGGTCCGGGGCCCGATCGCGCAGACCTTGCCGCGCGGCTTGCGCAGGGAACGACCGGCCTGCTTGGCGAGACGAACCAGCCCCTCCATCCCGTGATGGCTGGTCAGAATGATCCAGTCGAACGACCGCAGCCGCCCGACCAGCTCCGCGGCGGCCGCTTTGGAAAAGGAGACCGGCCGGATCGCGATCGTCGGCAGCTTGACGCAGCGGGCGCCAAGGGCCGACAGCCGGCCGACCAGCCCCTGGCTGTCGGTCGTCGGCCGGGTCACCAGGATCCGCTTCTCCCGCAAGGGACGGTAGGCGATCGCCGGGACCGGGCGGGCGGTCGGCCCGATCACGGTGATCACCGGCGAGCCGATGTCGGGACGCTTGGCCAATTCCCGCTCGATCGTCCCCAGGGTCCCGGTCAGCACCTCCTGCCGGGGGGTGGCCGCCCAGCGCACCAAAGTAACCGGCGTGGCGGCCGGCTTGCCGGCCCGGCGCAGCCGGGCGATGATCCTCGGCAGCGCCTCAAACCCCATCAGGACCACAAGGGTGTCGGCCCCTTGGGCGAGCGCCTCCCAACGGACGGAGGGGCGTTTCCCCGCCGCCTCCCGGCCGGTCACGATCGCCACCGAAGAGCCGAACCGCCGCTCGGTCAAAAGGAGACCGGCCAGCGCCGGGCCGGCCCAGGCGGAACTGACGCCGGGGACGATCTGCGCCGGAATCCCCGCCCGCGCCAGCGCGGCCAACTCCTCCCCCGCCCGGCCGAAGAGGGTGGGGTCTCCCCCCTTGAGCCGCACCACCCGTTTTCCGGTCCGGCCCTTCTGAACCAGGAGGCGGTTGATCCGCTTTTGATCCCTCCCTTCCCGCCCGGGGGTCTTGCCGACATTGATCCGCTCGCAGTTGCGGCGGGTCAGATCCAACAAGGCCGGGTCCACAAGCCGGTCGTACAAAACGCAGTCGGCCCGGCGCAGCAGCTGCGCTCCCCGGACGGTGATCAGTCCCGGGTCCCCCGGCCCGGCCCCCACCAGGTGGACCGGCATCAGGCGTTGCCCCCGCCGAACAACAGCCGGTCGGCCCCGGCGGCCCGCAGGCGGCTGGCCATCGTCCGGCCCAGCAGCTCCGGCTGCTTCTTCGCCCCGGAAAGGGACTCCCGGATCTCCCGCATCCCATTGGAGGAGAAGACCGCCGCGACGAACTGCAGGTTCTCCCCCTGCGCCCGGGCCAGTCCCGCGATCGGCACCCGGCAGCTGCCCCCCAGAGCCGCCAGCATCGCCCGCTCCGCCGCCACCTCCGCCCAACTGTCGGGATCGTTGAGAGGGGCGATCTTCTCGGCGGTCTTTGGGTCGTCGGACCGAATCTCCAGGGCAATCGCTCCCTGCGCCGGAGCCGGCAGGAACTGCTCGAGGGGGAGCCATTCGGCGACCCGGTCGGCCAAACCCAAACGGACCAGCCCACAGCCGGCCAGGATCAGTCCTGCCACCTCCCCCCGTTCCAGCTTAGCCAGCCGGGTCTCCACATTCCCCCGGATCGGGACCGGCTGCAGCTCCCGCCGCCGCCGCCGGATCTGCGCCTGCCGCCGGAGCGAACTGGCCCCCAGGAGGGCGCCGGCCGGCAACTTTTCCCAGCCGGAGCCGTCACCGGTGATCAGCACATCCCGAGGATCGGCCCGCTTCAGGACCGCCCCGAGTGTGAGCCCGGCCGGGAAACGGCTCTCCATGTCCTTGGCGGAATGGACCGCGAGGTCCACAGCCCCGCCGGTCAGCGCCTCTTCCAGTTCCTTGATGAAGAGTCCCTTCACCTTGTCAGCCGCGGCGGCCGGGGGTTTGCCGGCGGCGGAGAAGCGGTCGCCGCTGGTGGTGATCGGAACGGTCTGTACCTCCAGCCCCGGGTGGGCCGCCTTGAGAGCGGTCTCCACCTGCTTGGCCTGCGCCAGCGCCAGCGCCGATCCCCGGGTGCCGATCCGCAGGGGAGTCATGCGGCCTCCCAAGGGACCTCGGTCACCTGTCCATCCCGGATCTTGAAGGCCCGCACGCCGGGCTGCTCCATCCGCTGCAGGGTGACCAGCAGGTAATGTCCGTCGAAGAAATCTTGGATCGCCGTGGCCCGATGAATGTCCCGCGGAGAGGGATACGCGGCGCTGGCCACATGCGAGTGGTAGATCGCCAGCGCCCCCTTGCCCGACGCCCGCAGCCGCCGCTGAACGGCCAGCTGTTCCTTCGGGTCCAGCTCAAAGGCGGTCGGGCTGGCCAGGGTGTTCCGCATCCCGACCGCCTCGTCGGCGCCGCCCCCGGCCGGACCGGCCAGCAGGCCGCAGGCCTCGTTGGGAAAATCGTTCCGGCAATGGGCGATCATCCGCTCCAGCGCCGCCGCCGTCAGGTGGAAGGAACTCATCCCGCCAGCCCCCAGCGGGCGGCAATCCCCCGCTCCAAACGGCGGAAGAAGCCGTAATCCACGACGACCCCGACCACCGCGATGATGATCATAAAGGCGATCAGCTGGTCCAGCTGCCGAGCCCGGGCCACCTCGTTGAGCAGCCGCCCCATCCCTTTGATCGAGGGGATCAGCAACTCCCCGGCCATCAGGGCCCGCCAGCCGAAGGCCCAGGCCAGCCGAAGGCCATCCACGATCCTGGGGACCGCCGCCGGCAGCGTCACATGCCAGAAGAGGGCCGGTCCCCGGGCCCCCATCGTCTCGGCGGCCCGCAGGAGCCCGGGGGGGACCTCCCGGATGCCGTTGCTGGTGTTGGCCATCGTGATGCCGGCCGCCCCGAGGAAGATCGTGAAGATCACCGCGGCCTCGCTCAGCCCGAAGAAGAAGACCGCCAACGGCACCCAGACCGCCCCCGGCATCGCGTGAATCGCGACCGCGACCGTCCCGAACAACTCGTTGAGCCAGCGGGTCCGACCGACGACGACGCCGGCCCCGATCCCGACCGCGCAGACCGCCCCGTAGCCGATCACCATCCGGCGCAGGGATCCCCCCAGCGCCGAGAGGAACTCGGCGTCGGTCAGCCGCCGGCCGACGAGGCCCAGCACATGGACCGCCGAGGGGATCTGGGGAAAGACCCTAGAGAGAACTTCCCAGATCCCGATCAGCGCCAGCCACGGCAGCAGTCTTCGGGATAAGGTGCTCCAACCCTTCATCCTTCACCACCTTTGCGATTTCTTCCTGGAGACTCAACAAAATCCGCTGCTGAATCACGATCAGATGGGGGTCGCTCTCCCGGCGGGGACGGGGCAGCTTGATCTTGAACCCCTTCTTGATCGTTCCGGGACGGGCCGAGACGACCAGCACCGTGTCCCCGAGCACCGTCGCCTCCCGCACATTGTGGGTCACGAACAGGATCGTCTTGCCAGTCTTCTGCCAGATCCCCATCAGCTCCTCGTGCAGCAGCCGCCGGGTCTGGGCGTCGAGCGCGCCGAACGGCTCGTCCATCAGCAGGATCTTGGGATCCATCGCCAGCGCCCGGGCGATCGCGACCCGCTGCTTCATCCCGCCGGAGAGCTGGTGCGGATAGGCGTCGGCGAACCGGCTCAGATGGACCAGCCGAAGGTATTCGGCCGCCCGCCGCTGGCGGCTGGCCGGCGAGATGCCGGCCATCTTGAGGCCGAACTCCACATTCTTCCGGACCGTCAGCCAGGGGAAGAGGGCCGATTCCTGGAAGACCACGACCCGGTCGGGACCGGGGCCCCGGACCTCCCGCCCGGCCACCGTGACCCGGCCGGCCGAGGGGCTCTCCAGCCCCGCGATCAGGGAGATCAGCGTGCTCTTGCCGCAGCCCGAGGGGCCGACGAGACAAACGAACTCCCCCTCCTCGACGGAAAAGGAAACCTCCCGCAGGACCTCGGTCGAGGCGCCGTTGTGGGAAAACCGTTTGGAGACCCGCTCCAGCTCAACCAGCATTCCGCCCCCTAGCCCGCCGCGGGAACCTGTTTGAGGAGATCGGCGATCTCAGGCCGGGTGAGCTCCGGCGGCGGCAGCTGCCCCTGCGCCAGCATCTCCCGCAGCGCGGTGGCGCTCAACAGCCGCCGCTCGGTCGCCGGATGGGGGCAGGTCTTGGCGGTCGCCATCCCGCCGCAGCCGACGCAGTAGAAGGCGTTGTCGAACGCCAGCGGCGTGATCCCGAGCTGCGCCCGGGAGATCCGCCGGAAAGCGGTCGGCGGATCGGTCACCCCCGGCAGCCGCCCCAGCCCGCCGGAATCCCGGCCGGTGATCGCATGGCTGCAGCCGTAGTTCTGCCGGAGGATCGCCTGGAACAGCTCCTCCCGGGCGAACGCTCCCCGCCGGGACCCGGCCGGCGGGATGCCGATCACCACCCGGTCCGACGGCAGGTACCGCTCCGCGAGCACCTCGCAGGAGCGGACCAGCACCGCGTCGGGGAACTCCCAGTCGGCCGCGACCCCCAACAGGGGCTGGATCAACAGGCCGTCCACCACCTCCAGCGCGCAGCGCAGCAGGTACTCGTGGGCCCGATGGATCGGACCGGCCGCCTGGAAACCGGCGACCCATTCCCAGCCCCGCCGCTCGAACTCCTGCCGGGTCCGGCGGGGGGTCATCCGGTAGGAGAGGAAATCGCTCCGCTCCGGCAGGTTCAGCACCTGAACCGCCCCCCCCAGATGGAACGGCCCCTGGGAGAAGATCCGGTCCACCCCGGGATGGTCCCGGTCGATAGCCCCGAAGACCAGCTTCGCCTCCACCCCTTTGTTGTAGGGATAAAGCTCCGGCTCCTGCAGCACCCCGAGGATCCGCCCGTCGGGGTCCCGCAGGGCCAGGTCCATCCCCTCCCGGATCTGGTCCGCTTGGGCATCATCCAGCGACAGGACGATCGGGACCGGCCAGAGGGTCTCATCCGCCAGCCGCATCCGCTCGACGACCGCGTCGTAGTCGGCCTGCCGCAGGAAACCGGTCAGCGGCGAGAGGGCCCCGATCGCCAGCAGCTCCAGATCGGACGCCTCCGATTCCCGGAGGGTGATCGCCGGCAGCCGCTGGGCCTGATGGAGCAGCGCCTCCCGCTCCGCCCCCTGAACCAGTCGCTCGTTGAGCCGCCCCCCGTGCGGGGGGATCAATCCGGGCATCGTTCCGGGGTTACTCCAGGTAGGCGGCCAAGGCCTGCCGGGTGTTGGGGCCGATGATCCCGTCCGCTTTCAGCCCCTGGTCCTTCTGGAACTTCTTCAGGCCGTTCTTGGTGGCCGGACCGTTGCGGCCGTCCACTTTATCGTTGTAGTAGCCGGCCTTCTTGAGGGCGGTCTGGACCTGCCGGATCGAGAGCTGCTTGGGAACGGTGGTGATGTTGGTGCGGCGCCGCTGATCGGCCCGCTCGCTCAGGGCGGCCAGCTCCGACTGCAGTTCCGCCTGACCGCGGTCCACCTGGTTGAGCCGCTCCTGCAGGGAGCCCAGCTCCGAGCGCAGCAGGGCCACCTGTTCATTCAGCAGCTGCGTGTCGTTCTTCTTCGCCTCCTTCTTGGCGCCGAAAGTGGAAGCGCACCCGGCGGTCAACGCCGCCGCCGTCAGCAACAAACCGATCTTCCCGATCCGACTCCCGCTGATCCCGTTCCCCATCAGATCCCTCCTTTTTCCGTTGATCCAGGTTCGTTCCAAGATTGTCTTCCGACCGCCGACGACCGTCATTTCCGGGGGGGCGGACCCACCCCTCCCGATCGCTTGGGCGGGGCGGGCAGGTGCAGCCCGCACTCCTTGTGTTCCGGCCGCTCCCACCACCAGCGGCCGGAGCGGATGTCCTCCCCCGGCCGGACCGCCCGGGTGCAGGGGGCGCAGCCGATAGACGGATAGCCGGCGGCATGCAGCTTGTTGACCGGCACCTTGAACTTCCGGATGTGCTCCCAGACCTGGTCGGTGCTCCAGTCGGCCAGCGGGTTGAGCTTCACCTTCCCGCCGTGCGCCGCGTCCCACTCCA
>PCVW01000042.1 GCA_002787095.1 Candidatus Omnitrophica bacterium CG11_big_fil_rev_8_21_14_0_20_64_10
GGCCGGGCCGAGATCGCCCTCGGTTCGGAGTTGGCGGCTCAGCTCGGGGCCCGGATCGGCTCCCGGGTGGAGGTGGTGGCCGGACCCCGGAAGAAGCCGGTGGAGATGGAGGTGGTCGGCCGTTTCTCAACCGGGATGTACGAGTACGACCGGCACCTGGCGGTCGCCCCGATCCCGGCGGTCCAGGGGCTGATCGGGGTCCAGGATGTGGTCTCCGGGATCGGGGTGAAGCTCAAGGATCCGCTTCAGGCGGACTTTCTGAAGCACAAGATCCAAGCGCAGCTGGGGTATCCCTACCGGGTGATCAGCTGGATGGACTTAAATGCGAACCTGTTCGCCGCCCTGAAGCTTGAGAAGGCGGCGATGTTCGTGATCCTGACCCTGATCGTTCTGGTCGCCTGCTTCAACATCATCGCGACCCTGCTGATGCTGGTCGTGCAGAAGATCAAGGAGATCGGGATCCTCAAGGCGCTGGGCGCCACCAGCGGCGTCGTCCGGAGGATCTTCACCCTGCTGGGCCTGACCATCGGGGGGCTCGGCACCGGGCTGGGGGTGGGGATCGGGCTGACCCTGTGTTGGGCGCTGGAGCGGTACCAGTTCGTGAAGCTGCCGGCATCGGTCTATTACATCGATTCCTTGCCGGTCCGGCTGACGGCGTCGGATGCCGGCATCGTGGTGGGCTCGGCGCTGGCGATCAGCTGGCTGGCCTGTCTCTATCCGGCTTGGCTGGCGGCCCGGTTGACGCCGACCGAGGCGATCCGCTATGAATAGGCCGGAGCGGGGCCGCTGATGCCGGTGCTGATGGAGGGGACGGCTCTTACGAAGCGCTACCGATCGGGCCAGGCGGCCCTGGAGGTGCTGCAGGGGGTGGAGTTGGCGATCTCCAGCGGCGAGGTCGTTGCGGTCACCGGTCCCTCGGGGGCGGGGAAGTCGACCCTGCTGCATCTGTTGGGAGGGATCGATCGCCCCAGCGCCGGACAGGTGCTTTACCGACACAAGGACCTGTACCGGCTGTCTGAGGGGGAACGGGCCTGGATCCGGAACCGGGCCTTCGGGTTCGTCTTTCAATTTTATCATCTGGTGCCGGAGCTGACGGCGCTGGAGAATGTGATGCTGCCGGCCCGCCTCCCGAGACGGAAGGGTTGGGGGCGGCGGTTCGGCCTGAGCGATGTTTCGGACCCGGCGCCGATCCGGCAGCGGGCCGCCGACCTGTTGGGCCAGGTGGGGCTTCCTTCCCGGCTCAACCACCTGCCGGCCGAGCTGTCGGGCGGGGAGCAGCAGCGGGTCGCGGTGGCCCGGGCGCTGATGAACAAGCCGGAGCTGATCTTCTGCGACGAGCCGACCGGGAACCTGGATTCCCGGACCGGGGCGCAGATTTTGGAACTGATGCAGGAAGTGAATCGAAAACAGGGGACCGCGTTCATGATCGTGACGCACGAGGAGGCGGTCTCCCGGATCGCGAACCGTACGATTTCGCTCAAGGACGGACGACTATGGGACTAAAAATCTATCTCAACGGGAAATGGGTGCCGGAACAGCAGGCCAAGGTCTCGGTCTTCGACCACGGGCTGTTGTACGGTGACGGGGTCTTCGAGGGGATCCGTTCCTACGACGGGCTGGTCTTCCAGCTGGAGCGGCACATCGACCGGCTCTTCGAATCGGCCCACACGCTGATGCTCAAGGTGCCGCTCACGAAGCGGGCGATGATTGACGCGGTCGTGAAAACCCTCAAGGTCAACCGGCTTAAAGACGCCTACATCCGGCTGGTGGTGACCCGCGGCGTCGGCGACCTGGGGCTGGATCCCCGCAAGTGCGGCGCGGCGACGGTCTTCATCATCGCCGACACCATCGTCCTGTATCCGGAGAAGGTTTACCGGCAGGGGATGGAGATCGTGACGGTGCCGACCCCCCGGAATCTTCCGGAGGCGCTCAACCCGCAGATCAAGTCGCTCAATTACCTCAACAACATCCTGGCCAAGATCGAGGCGACGAACGCCGGGGTGGAGGAGGCGTTGATGCTCTCGGCCCACGGCTATGTCGCGGAGTGCACCGGGGACAACATCTTCATCATCCGGCGGGGCCGCCTCGTGACGCCGCCCCCCTGGGCGGGGATCCTCAAGGGGATCACCCGGGGGGTGGTCCTGGAGCTGGCGACGCAGGCGGGGATTCCCGTCGCCGAGGAGATGCTGACCCGGCACGACCTGTACAACGCCGAGGAGTGCTTCCTGACCGGCACCGCCGCCGAGATCGCCCCGATCGTGAAGATCGACGGGCGGCCGATCGGGCGCGCCAAGCCCGGTCCGGTGACCCGGGGGCTGATGGCCGACTTCCGGAAGCTCACCAAGCGTGCTGGGATCCGCTACCGGCCGGCCTGATGCTGTGTGATCTCTGCGGCCAGAACGAGGCCTCGGTGCATCTCAGCGAGGTGATCGACGGCGAGAGCCGGGAGATCCACCTTTGCCAGAGTTGCGCCGAAGAGAAGGGGATCGCCCCGATGCAGGACTTCGGCCTGGCCGACCTGCTCGGGGGGCTGGCGGCTTTTCCGGCGGAGCGGGAATCGGCCGAGCCGCCCCCAGGGTTGCGCTGCTCCGTTTGCGGGATGGCTTACGCCGACTTTCGAAAGACGGGTCGGCTTGGCTGCGCCGCCTGCTACGAGGCGTTCCGGCAGCGGCTGACCCCGCTGCTGAACCGGATCCACGGCTCGACCCATCATGTCGGAAAATCCCCCGCCTCCCGGAAACCGTCCGCTCCCAAGCCGCCGGCCCCCGCTTCCGGGAAGGAGAAATCCGCGCCCCCCGCCCGGCGTCCGGCCCGGCCGAAGGGTCCCCGTCCCCCCTCCGTTGGGCAGACCCGTCCGGCCGTTTCCGGAGGGAAGAGCGGGCAGACCGCCGTCCGGATCGAGGAACTCAAGGTTCAATTAAAGGAGGCGGTCGCGAAGGAGGATTTTGAGAAAGCGGCTCAGTTGCGGGACCGGATCCGGATATTGGAGAAGAAGCCCGAACCGGGAAAGGGAAAGGCCGAGTGAAACTGATCGCCCTGGCCGGGCAGACCGGAGAGTGGCTCCGGGGCGCCGGACCGGAGTCGGAGATCGTCCTCTCCTCCCGCATCCGGCTGGCCCGGAACCTGGCCGATCAACCGTTCCCGGAATGGGCTGCTCCCGCCCAGCGGCGGGCGGTCCTGGAGACGGTGGAGGCGGCGGTCGGGAGATCCAAATTCCTCAAGAACGCCCTGGTCCTTCGCATGAGCGATCTCTCGGAGATGGAACAGCTCTTTCTCGTGGAGCGCCATCTGATCAGCCGGGACCACGCCCGCCAGCCGGAGGGCAAGGGGGTGGTGATCAGCGACCGGGAAATCCTGAGCATTATGATTAACGAGGAGGACCACCTCCGCTTGCAGGTGCTGCAGTCGGGGCTGAACCTCTCCGAGGCTTGGGCGATGCTGCGCCGGATCGATGAGGAGCTGGAGAAGGAGCTGCCGCTCGCCTTCGATTCGGTTTGGGGGTATCTGACCGCCTGTCCGACGAATGTCGGCACCGGGATGCGGGTCTCGGCGATGCTGCATCTGCCCTGTCTGGTCATGACCCGGCAGATCAACCGGGTGATCCACGCGATCACCAAGCTGGGGTTGACCGCCCGCGGTTTCTACGGCGAGGGGACCGAGGCCAGCGGCAACTTCTTCCAGCTTTCCAATCAGGTCTCGATCGGGGTCGGCGAGGAGGAGCTCCTGGACAGTCTTGGCCGGATCGTCACCCAGGTGGTCGGCCAGGAGCGGGCCGCCCGGCAGGCGCTGATCGGCCACAGCAAAGCGGCCCTGGAGGACCGGGTCTTCCGGGCGCTGGGGACCCTCAAGTCGGCGCAGCTGATCTCCTCTCAGGAGGCGATTGACCGGCTCTCGATGGTCCGGCTGGGCGTGGACCTGGGGCTGATTCCCACCCTTCAGCGTGAAGGGGTCAACCGGCTCCTGGTCCAGATCCAGCCGGCCCATCTGCAGATGCTGGAAGGCCGGGTGCTCACTCCCGCTGAGCGGGACGCCCGCCGGGCCCGCCTTCTGCGGGAAAGTTTATCCGCGTCATAGGAGGTTTAATCGGCGAGGAATCCGATCCGTCTGCGAGGCGGAGATGGTGGGGTTTCCGCGATCAGCTTGCGAATGGCGTCAAACACCGCACCAAACTGAGCGTCGTATTTCTTTTCCAGGGCGTCCAGCCGGTGTTCCAAAGCTCGATTGCCGGCCAACAATGAGCGAAGTTTCACGAAGATCCGAACGATCGCGATGTTCACCTGAACCGCCCGCTTGCTGTTCAGTACGCTGGAGAGCATCGCGACGCCCTGCTCCGTGAAGGCGTAGGGCCGGTAACGGCGTCCTCCCCAGCTTGAGATTCCAAGATGGAATTTCAAGTTTTTGGTTTCTTCCCCGGTTAGCTGGAACATGAAATCATTCGGAAAACGGTCCCGGTTCCGCTTGACGGCTTTGTTCAGGTTGAAGGTCTTGATGCCGTAGAGTTCGGCCAGATCGCTGTCCAACAGGATCTTGTGGCCTCGGAGAAGGTAGATTCGCTGCTCGATCTGTTTGGATGAAATGGGTTGGCTCATGGAAAATATCCTTAGGAGGGCACAGAGAAGTCCAATTGATTAGTCGTTACGAAGTTTTTAGTCATAAATATTGAATTCCTCCCCGATGGCGACGGAGATTCAGCGGGGGCTGCTGCGGCGGAAGGTGCGGGATTTCCTGGCCAACCGCCATATCGCCGGCGTGATTCCGCTCCTGATCGAGTCGGAGGGGCCGGTGGATTTAGTTGCCGCTTTTCCGGAGTTGGAGGACTTGCTGCGGCAGGCCGGCCATCGGGGGGTGGCCCAGCTTTTACCGACTGGGATGCTGACGGAATCGGCCGACCCGCTGGTCCGGACGGTCTCGATCTTCGTCCAGCAGGGAGCCGATTGGAATGCGGCTCGCAAGAACTTGGCCGGCGCTCAGAAGGTCCGGCTGATCACCGATCCGGCCCGAATCGGCGAAGCCGTCCTGATCTGCACCTGATCGCGAACGGCCCTCTTTTTCTTCCGTTCTCCGGCAAGGTCTTCTTTTCGTGGTATAATTACTCTGTAATGGAAAGTAGTGAGGAGATCAATCCATGAGACGATCCACGGCCCAATGGACGGTCAGTCTTCCTCGGCTTTTGTCCAGGGAGGCGGAGAAAACCGCGAAAGAGGAATCCAGGACCAAATCGGAGCTCGTCCGGGAAGCGCTCCGGCGCTACCTGGGGGAACAGGCGTTTCGCCGGGCGCAGGGCCACCTGAGCCGGAGATTACGATCCCTTGGCGTCCGGACGGAGGAGGATGTCGAGCGCCTGATCGATGAGGGCAGAAATTAGGCCGCGGGTTCTCTGCGACACCAATGTCCTCCTTTCGATGCTGGGCCTGCCGGGGCGCAGACTTGAAGCCCTCTGGGAGATCATTCAGGAGGGAGCAGTCGATCTGTTCGTTTCGGACTTCATTTTGGAAGAGCTTCGGAGGAATCTCGGCTCCAAGATCGGCTTGAGTGCCCGGGAGGTGGAGGAGATCCTTGCCCGTGTCGGGCGACATGCTCACACGGTGGCTCCTGTTCATCGGGTGGATGTGATTCAGGAGAAGAAGAGCGACAATCGCATTCTGGAAGCGGCGCTGGCTGCCCGGGCCGATGTCCTGATCACCGGCAACTTCAAGCACATTCGACCTCTCGGGACCTTCCAAGGGGTTGCGATCCTCACGCCGAGGGAGTTTCTGGATCGCTATTTCCCTCTCCGCTGAAAATCGGTGAAAACCGGGGCCTGCTGACCGCCGGCGGCATCGTCGTCCTGCGCTCTCTGCACCGGGGGGAGCTGGGCGAAGCCGTCCTGATCTACGCCTGATTCGCCCGCCTCAACTGCCTGTCCGATCGGGGGTTGCACCCGATCCTTGCCAAGCGTGATATCATAGGCGAATGGGGCAAGCCGCTTGGGGGCGGTCCCTTCCGGTATCTTTCTATCTAGGGAAGGAGGTGGTGGTCGGTGAACATGTTCAATCGGTTCACGGAGCGGGCCCGCAAGGTCATTCTGTTGGCGAAGGAAGAGGCCAAGCGGTTCAACCATGACTACATCGGAACCGAACACATTCTGCTGGGGCTGATCCGGGAAGGGGAAGGGGTTGCCGCGGCCGTCCTGCAGAACCTGGGACTCTCCTCCGACCAGATCCGTCTTGAGGTGGAGAAGCTCGTGCAGTTGGGTCCCTCCACGATTGTCTCCGGGGACATTCCCTTCACCCCCAAGGCCAAGAAGGTGATCGAGTTGGCCATGGATGAGGCCCGGAACCTGGGCCACAACTACATCGGGACCGAGCACCTTCTGCTGGGGTTGATCCGGGAAGGGGAAGGGATCGCCGCGCAGGTGCTGGTGAACCTGGGGCTGGACCTGGGGAAGGTGCGCCAGGAGGTCATGGAGCTGTTGGGTTCCACGGCGCCGGGCTACACCGTCGGGGGCGGGCCGACCCCGGGACAAACGGGGGGCGGCGGCAGCGCCAAAACCAAGACGCCGGCGCTGGACGCCTTCGGCCGGGACCTGACCCATTTGGCCCGGGAGAACAAGCTGGACCCGGTGATCGGCCGCAAGGGAGAGATCGAGCGGGTGATCCAGATCCTTTCCCGACGGACCAAGAACAACCCGGTGCTCCTCGGGGAAGCCGGCGTCGGGAAGACCGCGATCGTCGAGGGGCTGGCCCAGAAGATCATCAAGACGGATGTCCCGGAGATCCTGAAGGACAAGCGGGTGATCATCCTGGACCTGGCGCTGATGGTGGCCGGCACCAAATACCGCGGGCAGTTCGAGGAGCGGATCAAGGCGGTTATGGACGAGATCAAGCGCTCCGAGAATGTCGTGATCTTCATTGACGAGCTGCACACCCTGGTCGGGGCCGGCGGGGCGGAGGGGGCGATCGACGCCTCCAACATCCTGAAGCCCGCCCTGGCCCGCGGCGAGATCCAGTGCATCGGGGCGACGACCCTCGACGAGTACCGCAAGTACATCGAGAAGGACTCGGCGCTGGAGCGGCGTTTCCAGACGGTCATCGTGGAGCCCCCGTCGGTGGAGGAGGCGATCGAGATCCTCAAGGGGCTGCGGGACAGGTACGAGGCCCACCACAAGGTGAAATATTCCGACGCCGCCCTCACCGCGGCCGCCAAGATGTCGGAGCGGTACATCTCCGGCCGCTTCCTGCCGGACAAGGCGGTGGACATCATCGACGAGGCCGGCGCCCGGGCCCGCCTCTCCGTGCTGACCGCCCCCCCGAACCTCAAGGAGGTGGAGGAGCGGATCGAGCTCTTGCGCAAGGAGAAGGAGGGGGCCGTCAAGGGACAGGACTTCGAGAAGGCGGCCGGCCTGCGGGACAAGGAGCGGGAGGCCCGCGGCGAACTGGAGCGGATGAAGCGGGACTGGTCCCGCTCCAAGGCCGAGGCCCAGCCGGTGATCACCGAGGAGGACGTCGCGGCGATCATCTCCAAGTGGACCGGCATTCCGGTCTCCAGGCTGGAGGAGAAGGAACAGCAGAAGCTGCTCAAGATGGAGGATGCGATCCGGGGACGGGTCATCGGGCAGGAGGAGGGGATCCACGTGATCGCCAACGCGGTCCGGCGTTCCCGGGCGGGGCTCAAGGATCCCCGCCGGCCGATCGGCTCCTTCATCTTCCTGGGGCCGACCGGGGTCGGCAAGACCCTGCTGGCCAAGGCGGTCGCCGAGTTTCTGTTCGGGAACGACGAGGCGATCATCCAGATCGACATGTCGGAGTACATGGAGAAGTTCAATGTCTCCCGTCTCGTCGGGGCGCCGCCCGGCTATGTCGGCTACGAAGAGGGGGGCCAGCTGACCGAGCGGGTCCGCCGGCGGCCGTACTCGGTGGTGCTGCTCGACGAGATCGAGAAGGCCCATCCGGATGTCTTCAACCTCCTGCTGCAGCTGCTGGAGGAGGGACGGCTGACCGACAGCTTCGGGCGGAAGGTGGATTTCAAGAACACGGTTTTGATCATGACCTCCAACATCGGGGCGGAACTCCTGCGCAAGCAGGGATCTTTGGGTTTTAAGGCGCCGAAGGAGGAGGTCACCTACCAGGAGATGAAGACCCAACTCCTGGATGAGGTCAAGAAGGCCTTTAAGCCGGAGTTCATCAACCGGGTGGACGATGTGATCGTCTTTAGGCCGCTCAACCGCGAGGATCTGTCCCAGATCGTTCAGATCGAGCTCAAGGAGGTGATCAGCCGCCTCAAGGAACAGGGGGTGGAGTTGGAGATCTCCCCCAAGGGGATCGACTTCCTGATCGAGAAGGGGTTCGATCCGGTCTTCGGGGCTCGACCGCTCAAGCGCACGATCGCCCGCTATCTGGAAGATCCCCTTGCGCAGGAGATCATCTCCGGCCATTTCAAGGAGGGGACCAAGATCCTGGCCGATGCCAAAGGGGATGGGCTGACCTTCGAGGAAGCGGCCCGTTCCGCTCCCGGCAAGAAAGGCGCCGCCCCCTCTTCTTCAGGGGTCTGATGGTCGCGTTCCTTCGGCGGCGGGCGGCACTGCTCATCGGGCTGGTGGGGCTTGCCCTGCTTCCCCTGGCCGCCTGGGGCGCTTTGCGGTGGGGCGCCGGCTGGCTCCTCTCCCGCCAGTTGCGTCTGCCGGTCTCCATCGGCCATGTCTGGTTTTCCCGGAATGAAATGATCCTCCGGGATGTGACCCTCCGAAACCCCAATGTTTTGTCGGCTGACCAGGTCCGCTGGCAGGGGGATTTCAGAGCCCTCCTGCGCCGGGAGACCTTTCCCTGGGAGGTGACCGGCTCCCAGCTTCATTTGGGGGAGGTCCCCGTTCCGGGGCATGTCCGGCTTCAATTCCGACCGACGGCCGAAGGGGGCTGGGCGTGCGACGGCCGGCTTTTCCTGGCCCATCCGATCGGCGCCGTCTCGACCGAGATTCACGGGGATCTCACCGATCTTCGTCTGGAGGGGGCTTTCCGGGTTGGGGAGGAGCGGGCGGCCCGGCTCTTTTCCGGCGCCCTCTCGATTGAGCCGGATGGGATCCGGATCACCCGGACCGAACTTCCCGGAAAGTGGGGCGTGACCGGAACCTGGCGTCCCCATCCGGCCGCCGATGGGACGGCTCCCCTCCAACTGACCTTGACCGGTCCGAACGGTTGGTACGATCTGAGCGGTTATCCCCTGTCCGATGGGGGCCAGCTGCGTCTGGTGCTGCGCCGTTCCAAGGAGCCGGACCGGGAGATGGCGGTGGAATGGCGCCAGGAGCGTTCGCAGTTGGATCTGATCGCCCAGTTGATGGATCAGGGGATCGCGGTGGCGGGCCGGGTGAACCTGGCCCCCCCTTATGGGGTCGACATGGATGTGAACTTTGCCGGGGCGCAGATCTCGGAGCTGCTGCAGTGGATCCTGCCCTCGGCGCAGCGGCCTGCGGTCTCCGGCGCGCTGCTCGGGCAGGTGGCGCTGCGGGGCAATCTGGACTCGCTTGACAGCGTTGGGGATCTGGTCAGCCGCCAGGGGAGCATCGGGCCCCAGCGGTTTGATTCGGCCGCCCTCCGGTTCGAGGGGGAGGGGCCGATCCTGAAGCTGCGGGACTCCCTGCTCAATCGCTCCAGCACCGTGACCCGGATGGAGGGACAGGTGGATTTGCGCCGGATCGGGCGGCCTGACTTTTTCCGCGAGGTGGAGCTCTCCTCTTCGGAGGAAGGCAAGTCCTGATGCCGTCGGCTCCGGCGGAGTCCCTTTTTTCCGGCCGGATGCTTCGCCCGATCGGAGAGCGGAGTCTGAGCTTCTTCAG
>PCVW01000040.1:0-3559 GCA_002787095.1 Candidatus Omnitrophica bacterium CG11_big_fil_rev_8_21_14_0_20_64_10
CGGGGTCCTTCGGCGCCATCAGGGTGATCCCCGGCAGGGGGGACAGGTAAGCGATGTCGAAAACCCCGTGGTGGGTGATCCCGTCGTCCCCCACCAGCCCGGCCCGATCCATCGCGAAGATCACCGGCAGCTTCTGGATGCAAACATCATGAACGACCTGATCGAAACCCCGCTGCAGGAAAGTGGAATAGATCGCGGCCACCGGTCGCATCCCCCCCTTGCGCAGTCCCGCCGCGAAACCGACCGCGTGCTGTTCGCACATCCCAACATCGTAGAACTGCCCGGCCAGCTTCTCCCGGAACTCCACCAATCCGGTGCCGTCCGGCATCGCCGCGGTGATCGCGACCACCTTGGGGTCCCGCTGAGCGGTCTCCACCATGACCCGGCCGAACCGCTGGGTGAAGGTCTCTTCGGCGCCGCTCTTCTTGGCCATCCGGCCGGTCGACGGATCGAATGGGGTCACGCCGTGAAACTTCCACTGCTCCGCCTCGGCCGGCCCGTACCCCTTCCCTTTCTTCGTCAGCACATGGAGGAACTTCGGACCCGGCAACCCCTGGACATGGCGCAGGGTCTCGATCAGCTTGTCGAGGTCGTGGCCGTCCACCGGCCCAAAATATCGGAAGCCAAGCTCCTCGAACAGGATTCCCGGCACCAGCAGCGCCTTGAGCGACTCCTCCAACCGCTTGCCGGCCCGCAGCATCCGAAAACCAAACCGGGGGACCCGGCAAAGGACCTTCTCCGCCTCCTTCCGAACCCGGTTGTAGACCGGATCGGTGATGATCCGGTTGAAGCAGTTGGTGAGGGCGCCGACCGCCGGAGCGATCGCCATGTTGTTGTCGTTGAGGATCACCAGCAGGTCGCTCTTCAGGTGGCCGGCGTGGTTGAGCCCTTCCAACGCCATCCCCTCGGGGATCGAACCGTCCCCGATGATCGCCACCACCTTGTGCCGCTGCCCCAGATGGTCCCGCCCCCGGGCCAACCCCAAAGCGGTCGAGACCGAGGTGCCGCCGTGGCCGATCGTGAACAGGTCGTACTCGGGGGATTCCTGCGCGTGGGGGAAGCCGCTCAACCCCTGCCACTGCCGCAATGTCCCAAACCGATCGCGGCGGCCGGTCAGGATCTTGTGGGCGTAGGCCTGATAACCGACATCCCAGCAGAGCTTGTCGGCCGGCGTGTCGAAGGCATAATGGGTCGCGATCACCAACTCCACCGCCCCGAGCGGGCCGGCGAAATGCCCGCCGGTCTTGGAGACATTGTCGATGATCATCTGGCGCAGTTCCTGCGCCACCTGAGGCAGCTGCGCCTGCCGCAGCGCCCGGAGATCTTTCGGGGAATTGATGTGATCCAGCAAGCGCCCCATTTACACCTTCCGATTCAATATGAATTCCGCCAGGCCGGCCAGCGGTTCTCCGGCCTTCCCCAGGGGAGCCAACTCCCGAATCGCCGAGCGGGTCAACTGCTGCGCCCGGCGCCGGACCGCCTGTGCCCCCTCCAACCGAACGGCGCCGTCGCCGTCCTGAAGGTCGTCCACCAGCTGAAAGACCAACCCCACCTTTTCGCCGTAGCGAGCCAATCCTCGCAGGGCCCCAGGAGCCGGCTTCCGGGAAGCGGACGCGCTCCCCAACAGGGCCCCGACCCGCACCGAGGCGGCGATCAGAGCGCCGGTCTTCCAATTGTTGATCCGCTCCATCTGCTTCCGGGTGGGCCGGCGACGCCCCTCCCCGACATCGGCGACCTGTCCGCCGATCATCCCAAAGGTGCCGATCGCTTCGGCCACCTCCCGGATCGCTTCCAAACGAACGCCGGCGTCCCCGTTGACCCGGCTGCCGACTCCAGCCAGCAGGCCGAAGCTGAAGGTCAACAAGGCATCGCCCGTCAGCACCCCGAGCGCTTCACCGAACTTCTTGTGGCAGGAAGGTTTGCCGCGGCGGAAGTCGTCGTCGTCCATCGCCGGCAAATCGTCGTGCACCAAGGAATAGGCGTGGATCAGTTCCAACGCGCAGGCGGCCGGCAGCACCCGGGCCCGCTTCCCCCTCACCGCGTCGGAGGCGGCCAAGGCCAGGATCGGCCGGATCCGCTTCCCCTCCCCCAGAACGCTGTAACGCATCGCGTCATGGATTGAAGCGGGAAAATCCCGGCGGCTGGGAAGGAGCTTTCCCAGCGTACCATTAACCAGGGCTTGGCGCTGTTTCAGGTAGGTCTTCAAGTTCATATCTTCTTGAGCCGAAACGGATTTCCACATTCTACCCGTCTGAGGGCCCCGAAGCAAGTTGTTTTAAGACGGCGGCGGCCGCCCACCGGCCGCTCACCACCGCCGATTCAATCGTGGCCGGCAGGCCGGTAGCGGTCCAATCCCCGGCCAAAAAGAGGCCCGGAAGGGCTGACACCGGACCGGGCCGAAGGGATTCCATCCCCGGCCGGAGGGAGACGGTCGCTTCCCGCTCCCGCACCACCTGCCCCCGCTTGAGAACCGCCTCCCGGGCGGCCGGAAAAACCTGCCTCAACTCCTCCAGCACCCCGGCAATCAACGCTTCGTTCCGCATTTCGAAGAGAGGCCCGGCCGCGGAGATAATCCCGCTGACATAGCCGACCGAAATCCCGGCCGGGGCAAAGAGGGCCGGCTTGTTGAACAGCCACTGCAGGCGGTTCCCGATCAGGCCGACGAACAGCTCGTCGGTGATCGGCCGGTCGAACCAGAGATTGACCGAGAGGATCGGCGAGGCGCCGAACCGCTCCAAGACGGCCGGCTCCAGACCCGCCACCGGCCCCGGCAGCAGCCGCTTCAACGCCGAGGGAGGGAGGGCCGCGATCACCCGCTCGGCCGGGAGACGCTCCCCGGAGGCCAGCCGAACCCCGGTCACCCGCCCCCCCGCCGTCTCCAGCGCCGCCGCCGAACCGTTGAGCCGGACAGCCCCCCCGGCCTGCGTGATGATTTGGGCGGCCGGCGGGCCGTACAGCTCGGTCAACCCGACCGCTGACATCCCCAGCCGTCCCTCCGACTCCGGCGCCTGAATCAGCGCCCGAAGCACCCCTTTGAGCCCCGCCGCCGAAACCCGCTCCGGATCCTCGTTCAGGGTGGCGATCACCAGCGGGTCCCAGAAGTTTCTCCGGGCCGCCGCCGACTGCCCCATACGGGTCAGCCACTGCGCCGCGGTCTCCCAATCCTCATCGGAACCGGACGTCGTCCGAAGCCCCCGCAGCAACCGCCCGGCCCGCAGCCGATCCCCCCAGGGCAGACCGGAAAAGGTCGCCAGCGCCGCCGCCCAATGCCAGGGGGGCGGTCCGGCCGGACAGCGGAACCGGTGGCGCCGGCCCGACGGCTCGACGAACAGGACGCTCAACCGTTTCTGAAAAACCAGATGCCGGCTGGTCCCGAGACGCCGCAGGAAACGGAGAGTCTCCCGGTAAGCGCCGATAAAGAGATGCTGGCCGTTGTCGAGGAGCTCCCCGCTGCGGGGATCCGGAAAGGAGCGGGCCCGCCCCCCCAACATCGGCCGGGCCTCCAGCAGGGTGACCCGCCGGCCGGTGTCGGCCAGCGCGACCGCGGCTGAGAGGCCGG
>PCVW01000040.1:3571-9251 GCA_002787095.1 Candidatus Omnitrophica bacterium CG11_big_fil_rev_8_21_14_0_20_64_10
CAACGATGTCAGCCATCAGAGCAGACAGCGCAGGGCGATCGCCAGCTGGCGGCTCCAGGGAAGCCGGACCTCCCCCCCGGCCCCGTCGCTCGCCGGAGCCCGGTGGGCCGCCTCGATCCGGGTCAGCAGCTCCCGGTAGATCTCCCCCATGATCCGGGCCGGCAGGAACCGGCGGCGATGCTTCAGTTCCCGGAAGGCCTTGTCGGCCGCGGCGTAGAAACCTCTGGCCCGCTGCGCCTCCGACAGCACCAGCCGGCGGAGATTCTCCGATGGGCGGGCGGCCGCCAGGTCGGCCGGCTGGACGCCGAACCGCTTGAGCGCCTCCATCGGCAGATAGGTCCGCCCCCGGGCGGCGTCGGAGCGGAGATCCCGCAGGATGTTGGTCCACTGCAGCGCCAACCCCAACTGCTCGGCGTAGGTGTCGGCCGCCGGCTGAGGCCCGTCGAAAATCCGGACGGCAATCCAGCCGACCGCCGAAGCGACCCGCAGGCAGTAGCCCCGCAGTTCCTCGAAGCTCTCGCAGCGGCGCCGCTCCAGATCCATCCCGACCCCGTCGATGATCGCCTGAAAATGCTCCCGGGGAACGGCAAACGGCGCCAAGGTTCCCTGCAGGGCGGCCCCGATCGGATGGGCCGGCGTCCCGTCGTAGACCTGTCCGATCTCCCGCCGCCACCGTTCCAGCTGATCGGCGGCGTCCGGCACCCCGTCATCCACCACATCATCCACCACCCGGCAGAAGGCGTAGACCGCCTCCAGCGCCGCCCGTTTGCGGGGAGGCAGCGCCCGGATGCCGAAGGCAAAACTGCTGCCGGCCGAGCCGTTCAGCCGACGGCAGTAGCGCAGACCGGAGCGCAGGGCGATCTCAGCCACCCGGCAGCAAACTCCTCACAAGCAGGACCCCCTTCTCCGGCCCGGAGAGAACCGGCCGGCGGGCAAACGGATCCCAGCCGGAGCCCTTGATCTTTTTCAGGATCGCCCGTCCGCCGGCCAGCGTCAGTTTCAACTCCCACCGGAGCCGCCCCGACACCCGCCGGCAGAGCGGCGCCCCCCGGTCGAACAGCTCCGCGGCGCGCTGCGTCATCTCCTTCATCAGCTTCCGGAACTCCGGGCTCCCCCGCCGATCCCGCAGCATTTCCGTCAACGACTGCTCTGAAACCCCGTGCGCCCGCATCCGGTCGGCCGGCAGATACAGCATGTCCCGCGCCCAATCCAGGGAGAGGTCCTGCCAGTGGTTGGCCAGCTGCAGGCCGGTGCAGATGCGGTCCGACAACTCATGCAGTTCCGGCTCCCGGACCCCGAACAGCAGCAGCACCAGCCGCCCGACCGGATTGGCCGAGTGCCGGCAGTAATGCATCAGCTCCTCCCAGTCGGCGTACCGCTTCTTCGTCACATCCAGGATGAAGGCGGTCAGCAAATCGTCCAGCAACTGAGGCGGCAGTCCCTTCTCCCGGATCGTCTGCGCCAGCGCGACGAAAATCGGGTGTCCCGCCAGCCGATCCACCGGGGCCTGCCCCCTTTGACCCCCTTCGGGGCCAGCCCCCTTTGGGGTGGAAAGGGGGCAGGCCTGCAGAGCGGCCCGCCAGCCGTTCAGAAGATCGAGTGAGCGGCCGTGGTACCTCAGATCATCGGCGAAATCGTCCGCCGACCGGGCGAAGGCGTAGATTGCCGCCACATGGGGCCGGACGGTCGCCGGCAGCAGCCGGGAGGCCACCGGGAAGTTTTCATAATGATGGGCGGTCAGCCAGAGACAATAGCGGTAGGCCCGTTCCAGCTCCTTCGGGGAATTCACCCGGCATCCTCCCGGACAAAGAGGGCCAACGCGTGCGGAGCAAACCGGATGTGATCCATCTTGGCCGCCTCCACCCGATCAGGGGCGATCGCCCCGGCTCCGCCCCAGCGGGGATCGGCGGAATCCAGCACCTTGCGCCAAACCCCTTTTGTCGTCGGCCAACCGACTTGGCCCACCGCGTTGCCGCCCGCCCCGCTTGAGCGGCTCGGGCGGGCGGGGGCAGGCGCCTCCGGAGAAAAATCGCAGATCAGGACCGCCTCGCTGCCCGCCTGCCAACGATGGATAAACAGGAACCGCTCCAGGGAGTTGAGGACATGGGTCGTCTCCTTGTCCAGCGCCGCCAGCGCCGGAATCTCCCGGCGCAGCCGCAGCAGCTCCCGGGTCCAATCCGACAGCTGCCGGTGGGAATCCCTCTCCCAGAGCCGGTCGGTCAGCTTGCTCTGCAGAAAAGTATCCAGCAGACCGGGGTCCGGCGGCTCCCCCGCCCAATCGAAACCGGCGAACTCCTCCCGCCGCCCCTCCCGCACCCGCTGCGCCAGGCGAGGGTCCCGGAAGTTGGCGAAATAATGGAACGGCCGCTTCTCTCCGTACTCCTCTCCCATGAAGAGCATCGGGATGTAGGGGGCCAGCAGCACCACCCCCAGGGAAAGTTTCTTCCGCTCCAGGGAAACCGTGTGCCCCAGCCGGTCCCCCATCCAGCGGTTGCCGACCACATCATGGTTCTGGTCGAAAACGACGAACTGGTGGGCCGGTGTCTCCCGGGAAGAGGCCCCATGCTGCTTCTTCCGATAGGCGGAATACTGTCCGGTGATCACGAACCCCTCCCGGATCGCCCGCTCCAGGTGGGAGACCTTCCCGAAGTCCTGGTAATAGCCGAACCGCTCCCCGGTCACGACCGCGTGGAGGGCCCGCTGAAAGTCGTCGTTCCACTGCGCATCCAGCCCGTAGCCCCGTTCTCCCCGGGACTGGATCAGTTTCACATCGTTGATGTCGCTCTCGGCGATCAGGAACAGCGGCCGCCCAAGCCGCTGGCTGAGTCCCCGGACCGACTTGGAAAGGTTCTCCAGAAAGGAATGTTTCGGCAGGTCCAGCACCTGATGGATCGCGTCCAGCCGCAGGGCGTCCACATGGTATTCGCTGAACCAGTAGAGGGCGTTTTCAATGAAGAAACGGCGCACCTGCGTCCCGTCGGCCCCGTCAAAGTTGTAGAGGGGGCCCCACGGCGTCTTGTACCGGTTGTTCGTGTAGGGACCGTAATGGTGCAGCACCGATCCCTCCGGCCCCACATGGTTGTAGACCGCGTCCAGAATCACCGCGATCCCGCGCTGGTGGGCGGCGTCCACCAGGCGCTTGAGCCCCGCCGGCCCGCCGTAGGCGTCGTGCGGCGCGAACGGGAAGACCCCGTCGTAGCCCCACCCCCGCCGGCCGGAAAACTGCGCGACCGGCATCAGCTCCACCGCCGTCACCCCCAGATCCTTCAGCCGGTCCAACTGGGGGATCGCCCCCTCGAAGGTGCCGGCCTGAGAGAAGGCGCCGACATGCAGCTCGTAGATCACATACTGCGCCAGCTCCCGGCCGGGCCAGCCGCCGTCGGTCCAGGGAAAGACCGGGTCCACCACCTCCGATGGCCCCAAGACCCCCTCCGGCTGAAAACGGCTGGCCGGGTCCGGCAGCTCGATCGTCTGGGTCAGCCGGTCGTAGACCAGCCGGTATCGGTACCGGGCGCCGGGATCCACCCCTTCCAAGATCCCGCTGTGGTACCCCTTTTCATCCTTGACCAGAGGAGTCAGCCCGTCGGCCGGCTCCAGCAGATGGACGAAAACCTTCCGGGCCCGCGGCGCCCAGACCCGGAACTCGCACCGGCCCCCGCCCAGCGCCCGGGCCCCCAGGTTCAATGTCGTCGCCGGAATCATGACAGCAGCGGGGCCGCCGCCTCGGCCATCGTCTCGATCACCGCCGGCCGGCTCCAGTAACCGGCATGGGCCGCCAGCGGCCGGGCCGGCGAAGCGGTGTTGACCGGGATGTCGGTCACCACCCCCGGGGGGAAATGGGGTTCGCACCGGCAGGCGATCGGATCGTCCGGATCCCAGAAGTTGAGCCACCGGCCGACATTGGCCGGCAGCCGGATCACCGAGAAGGGATACCCCATCCCGGCGGCAAACAGGGGGACCGGCGAGCCGAAGGTGATCAGACCGCCTACCTGCAGGTCCCGCGGCAGGGCGAACCGCTTGCGGAAACGAAAGACATAATCATAAGCCGCCACGCTCCCCAATGAATGAGCCCAGATCAAGAGGCGCCGGGCCCCCCGGGCCCGGACCGCGCAGACCGCCCGGTGCAGCCGTTCCAGCACCCGCATCGGCCCGGGCTGCGGCGTGTTCCCCTTGTTCTTCACATAGAACAGAATGTCCAGGATGATCGGCTCCACCGCCCGAGTCACGAACCGGATCGGCCGCCGGACCCGCGGGGTCCGGTCGAACTGCCGGCGGATGTAGCGGAACTTGGAGCCGCAGGTCAGGTCCGACCAAACCACCTCCCGCCGCCCGATCCCGGTGGTGGCCACCCCCCGCCCTCTCAAGGCCCTCAGCATCCGGGCGTGAAACGGGGCGGAAAAACCGGCCACCGAGGGGCGGATCGGCTGGACGCCGTGAATGTAGATGAACGCGGTCTTCATTGATGTTTCACGAATGAAGCGGCGCCCAGGGATTTCCTGGGCGCCGCTGAGCCGTCCGATAATGGCCGGCTGCGATCGTTACTTGCTCGAACAGCTCCCGCCCGTCTTGCAGCAGGGGCAGCATTTGACGAGGGAAACCAGCAGCAGCAGCCCCGAGAGCCCAACCAGGACATACACCGCCTTGGCCAAGGTCCCAGCCCCAAGAATCTGAGCCACCAAATTAAAGTTGAACAGGGCCACCAAGCCCCAGTTCAGGGCGCCGATTCCGGCCAGAAGCGCCACGATCTTGCAGATGATGCACTTGGCTCCACCTTCCTTCATGGACAGCCCTCCCTGTTTCCGCCATTGTACCATCCCCAGACCCGGCAATCACTTCCGAACAATCGGGAACATCGCCGCGTTCGGCAGATGCCCCCCATATGCCTGTCGAATCGGCTCCACCGTCACAAAGGCCTTCGAATCGATCTTTTTGACCACCTCCAGGAAGATCCGGCCCCGCCGCCGCCGGACGACTGCAAACAAAATCGCGACCGCCGACTGCTGCCCCTTCCCCTCCACCAAGGTCACCCCGAAATCCCGCTTCCGCAGGGCGGCCGCCAGCTCCGGGGTCTTCTCCCGGCTGATCACCCGAATCAGCAGGGTGCCGGAAGCGATCCACCCCTCCAGCGTCATCCCCAACGCCGTGCCGCAGGCGAACCCGCCCGCGTACGCCAGGATGTTCCACCAATGGTCAAGCGTCTGGAAGATCCAAACCACCGCGGTGATAAAGAGACCGGATTCGAGAAAACCGAGGAAGGCGGTCACCAGCCGCCGCCCCTGCATCATGGTGAGCAGCCGCAGCGTCCCGATCGAAACATCGGTGACCCGCAGCAGGAAGATCGCCGCGGCGCCCAGGATCAGCTCCAGCATCAGACGACCGCCTCAGGGGAACGGAAGAAAAAGCGGAAGATCCGGCTGAACACCTTCCCCATCTTCCGCAGGAACCAGACCGCGAAGATCAGGAAACCGACCACCAACACCGCCATCACGATCGGGTTGGCGATCAGAAGCCACAGCCCGCCGGCGGCCAGGCCGTCCTCGGCGGCGCTGGTCACGACATTGGAGACCGGTTCGGGGGAGGTATTGACCGCCGCCCGGGTGGTCGCCTTGACCGCATGGGTGACCAGGGAGATTCCCCCGCCCAGACCGGCCGAGGCCCACTGGATCAGGGGGGCGGTGTC
>PCVW01000040.1:9302-18753 GCA_002787095.1 Candidatus Omnitrophica bacterium CG11_big_fil_rev_8_21_14_0_20_64_10
CGACGGTCAGCACCCCCGCGATCAAGATCACGAGCGGATGTCCCAGGCGGTCCAGGTTCCCCGGCAGGTCCATCCAGCCGAACCGCTGGGCCAGCCCCAGGGCGGCGATCGTCATGTAGAGGCGGACGCCGGCGGCCCAGGAGGCCCCGAAGATGGTTGAGATGCCGTTGACGATCTCGGTCATTTTCCGCCGATCTCCTTGAGGTGGACGTAAACATCCTCCCACGACGGAACGATCCATTCAACCGTCCCACACAACCCTTCGGCCTCAACCCGTATGGAGTCGGGGGCCTCATGGCCGAGTGTGAGCCAGATCCCCCGGCTTCCGAGGTTCTTGGCCAGCTGCATGTCGGTCAGCCGGTCCCCGATCACATAGGAGCCAGCCAGGTCGTAAGGCCCCCGCAGGTATTCGGCCAGCATCCCGGTCCCCGGCTTGCGGGTCGGGGCGTTCTCCTCCGGAAAGGAGCGATCAATCAGCACCTCATCGAAGCGGACCCCCTGCTGGGCCAACAGCTCCAGCATTCGGCTCTGCGCCGGCCAGAAGTTCTCCTCCGGGAAGGATTCCGTCCCCAACCCATCCTGGTTGGTCACCATGACGAAGTGATAAGGCATCTCCCGGGCGATCCGGCCGAGGAACTCGGCGGCGCCCGGAAGGAGCTGGAGTTTTTCGAGGGAATCGATCTGGCGATCCGGCGGCTCGGCGATCACCGTGCCGTCCCGGTCGATGAAGAGGAGCTTCCGCTTGGAAGCGCTCAAGCCTAGGTGGACTTGAAGGGAAGCAGGGCCAGGGTCCGGGCCCGCTTGATCGCCCGGGCCAGCTTCCGCTGGTCGGCTGCCGAAAGACGGGTCAGACGCCGGGGAAGGATCTTGCCGTTCTCCGAAATGAACTTCCGCAGCAGCTCGACATTCTTGTAGTCGACGCTCCCCAGCTTCCGGGCCGGCTTCTTGAAATCCGGCGCCGGTCGTCGGGGACCCCGAGGACGGCGCGTCCCGCTGCGGCCTCCCGGACCGGCCTTTGTCTTCTTTCTTTTGAGTGGTGGCATAGGAGCGGCTATTCTACAGCAAAAGGATTTGAGGCGTCAATCAATCGTATTTCTCGAACTCCACCTGCTTAGGATCGTACCCCCGCTGTAAGCAGGCCTCCCGGACCGCCTGGATCATCTCATTGAGCCCGCAGATGTAGACCCGCCGGCCGGCCGTCTTTCCAAAATGGGGCTCGATTTTGGTCTGCACATAGCCGGTCTCACCGGTCCACCCGGCCCCCGGCCGGCTGATCGTGGGGAGGTAATGGAAGTTGGAATGGTCCTCGGCCAGCCGCCGCCACTCCGCGTCGTACGGGATCATCGTCTCGTAGCGGGAGCCGAACAACAGATCGATCCGGCGGGTGAACCCGCTCTTGAGCAAATGATGGATCATGCTCCGGAAGGGGGCGATCCCGGTGCCGGTCGCCACGAACAAGGGGTCGAAATCCGCCGGCTCCGGCAGGATGAACTTGCCGAACGGCCCATGCACCTTGATCCGGTCCCCGACCTTCAGGGTCCAGAACCAGTTGGTGACAACCCCTCCTTCGACCCGCTTGATGCAGAGGTCCAGCTGATCGGAGCGCTCAGGGGGGGAAGCGATCGAGTAGGCCCGGCGAATCACCTTTCCTTGGTGAGGACAGAGGACCGCCACGAACTGCCCGGCGGTGAACTGGACCCGCTTCCCCTCCGGGAAGGCCAGCTCGTAATGCCGGGTCTCGTTGCCGAGGTCGACGATCTGCTGGACCGTCACCTCGGAGATCTCTGGCGTTTTCGAAGCGCTCATGGGGCCCCTATGCTACCACAGAGGCCCCCGCCGGCAAGATCAGGCTCTAGGCGCCGGAGCCCAACAAGATGGCGGCCTGCAGCGACCGGTTGGTCGGGTCCACCCCTTCCCAATCGAACTGGCTCAACCATCCGGTCAACTGGGCTTGAAAAACAGACCGGCTCTCATGATTGAGCACCAAGGAAACCTCCGTCGCCCCGCCCCCCAGCTCCCGGTGGGCCCGCCGGACGGCCCCCTCGACATCTCCTATTTCCGGAAGGATGATCCGCCCTTCCAGGTCCGGCCGCGCCCCAATCAAAGCCCCGGCATATTCATCATCGGCGGCGATCACCCGAAGCTCCACTCCTTCGGCCGGGACCAGAATCGCCAGCCCGGCATTTTCCGGCCGGAAGATGAGACGCAGCGGCTCGGCCGGTATCTTTTGCCAGGTCGCCTGCCAGGCGTTCCCCGCCGGGGCCGCCTCAGTCGGTTTGCGATATCGCGCGTACAGTTCCCCGGCCAAAGCGGCCTGATCCACCTGTCCATCCCCTGCCGCCAATTGCTCGGTGACGAAGCCAAGCCCCCGGGCCAACAGCCCGTCGGTCGGCTCGTTCCGATCAATCCGGGCCAGGAGGGCCCGCGCGGCCGGCGCCGAACCGTTCTCAAAAGCAAAAGCGCTGGTCTGACGAAAATGGATCGCTTCCTGAACAACCAGCGCCGCTTCCTGAGGAGAGCCAAGAGCCCGCCCCGCCTGGATTCGCTTGGCCGCTCCCAGAATCTTCCCGGCTTCCGCCTCACCCAAAGTTCCCCTGTCGGCGCCGACCGGCAAAGCGGCCAGAAAAGCAGTCACCGCCGCTTCATCCTGCACCACCGGAAGTCCCTGCCTCAAAGCGGTCCCCAAGCGATGGGCCAAAAAAAGACGGTGATCCAACCGGCGATCTCCCCGATCGGCGCCACGCCGATAAAAAAGAAGCTCCCGCAAGCCATTCTCAACGACCGAAGCTGTCACGCCGGCCGGCGCGTGCCCCACGATCTTAAAATGAGGGGCCCGGGGCGAATACTTGTTGGGATCGGCGTAGCGGGTCCCCTGAATCGAGGAATCCGGCTCATCCGAACGGGTCACATCAAACCGGGTGATCCCCCGGTCCGCCCACCGGCCCGCCTGCCGCTGAAAACGCTCCAGGAGAGAGACCCCCCCTGTCCCCTCATCAAACTGGAAGAAGAAGAAATTGGCCCCTCCCTCTTCCGAGTGGGTATAGTAGGCGATCGAGCCGGGGTTCGCCTCCCGGATCGCCTGCTCCACGGTGGCCCGGTTCCGGTCCGTCCCGAACCGCTCCACCTGCAGCTCCTCGGCCGACCGCCCCGCCGCCTCGGAAGCATCGTACAGTTCCTGAGCCAGCGCCTCGGCTTGCCGCTGCCCGAATTGGGCAACTCCCACCGCCTGAATCCGGGCCACCGCCTGGGTCACCGCCTCCCGCAGCCCGCTGCCGGGCCGGTCATGGCGGTCCAGCCGGTTCAGGATCGCCTCGACCGGCTCATCCGCCTGCTGGTGCCGCAGGAAGAAGGCCGTTTCATAAACGGTCCCGAGGGCCTCCGCCAAGGTCGGGAAAGGATGCCCCGGCCGGATCTGCCTGGCCCGTTGAATGATCTCAGCCGCCGCCCCTTCGCTGACCGACCCACCCCCGCTTCGCCCCTCCCGGACGATGAACTGGATCAAAGCATCCTCTTCCCCATAGGAGATCGTCCCGTCGGCGACCAGGGAGGCGATCCGATGGGGCAGAAGCCGGGAGCTGTTGAGCGCCGAATCCTCGGGAGCAGCCCCTGCCTCCTCCCGATAGGTCAGCAGATGGACAAAATGGTCGTGCCATTCCGCCGCCTGGCGCCGCCGGACCCGGGCGCGATGATCGATCTCATGGCGCACCCCGATCTGCCCGGAAACCTCCATCCTCAGGAACAGGAGATTGGCCCCCAGATAGCCGGGCAGTCCGCTCTCGCCCCGCACCTTCCCCTGCGCCTTGAACCGCTCCCGCAGAGACGGCGGCGTCTCGATCAGGATGACGGCCGGACCGGGGCTCCGGTTGGGGGCCCAGACCGCCAGCCGAACCCGGTCTTCCGCCGCCATCCGGCGAGCCATTTCCGGTTCCAAACGGTTCCCGAACAAATCCATCCAATGGGTCCGATCAAAGTTGGCGTTGGGGGCCTCACTCAACATTCCGCTCAGGTCGCTTCCGGAGAAAGACCGCCCTCCATCAAAAGCGGTCTGGAAGTGCCGTTCAATCAACTGAGCCAGCCGGCCGGCATCCTCCGAAAAATAACCGTCCAACTGAGCGGTCTTCCCCAAATGGGCCTGATGCCACTGGTCCAGGTTGAGGGCGATCAGGAGCCACAGTTTCCAGACGGCATCCCCGACCTCGGCCGGCCTGATCTCAGAGGAGATTCCACCCAACACCTGTTGGCGCCAACCGGTAACGGTCTTGAAGACGGAGAAATCGGACCCGGCGGCAGGGGCCTTGGATTCCAGGCCGCCGGCGGTCAGGGCCGCCAGAAGCTCCCCCGGGGTCCCGCGGGACTCCAAACCGGACAGCGTTCGAAGCAGATCCGGCCCGGGGAGATCTGCAGAAGAACAGGGAGCTGCAAAAAGGAGAGCGAACCAGAGCACCGGGGCAACAAAACCAAACCAGCGGCGAGCGGAGCAAATCATCATCGGGGACCTCCTGTTGCGCCGTCAAAACGACCCATCATGTAAACAGTCCAAGTCTAGACCCAAACGAAAGCCGGGTCAAGCAACCTTCCAACACAGGGATGACGACTAACGACCCCCCTTCGCCCCGTCCCACCGGTGAAAAGGGCTGTCAAACCGGCCGGTTTACGGTATCATGTCCTCTTCCCTGCACAATTGAAAGGAGCGTCATGAACCGCATTCAAACTTCCATCTTGGGGTATCCCCGCATCGGCGAGCAGCGGGAGCTGAAGAAAGCAACCGAGGCCCACTGGGCCGGCAAGCTGTCGGCCGAAGCGCTGCAGCAGACCGGCCGGGAGCTGCGCCGGGCCCACTGGGAAAAGGCCCGGGCGGCCGGCATCACGGTCCTCCCTTCCAACGACTTCTCCTTTTACGACCAGGTGCTGGACATGAGCTGTCTGCTGGGCAATGTCCCGGCCCGTTTCGGGTGGACCGGGGGTCCGGTGGACCTGACCTTGATGTTCCGGATGGCCCGCAGCACCCAGGGTTCGGCCCCCGCCTGCGAGATGACGAAGTGGTTCGACACCAATTACCACTACATCGTCCCGGAGTTCTCCGCCGACACCGCCTTTAAACTCTCCTCCGACAAGCCGTTCACGGAGTTCGAGGAGGCCAAGTCGCTGGGGATCACGACCCGGCCGGTGCTAATCGGCCCGGTCACCTATCTGACCCTCGGCAAGGAGGCCGGCGGCCCGGTGGACCGGGAGAAGCTGCTGGCCCGGCTGCTGCCGGTTTATGCGGAGATCCTGAAGCGGCTAAAGAGCGCCGGGGCCGAGTGGGTCCAGATGGATGAGCCGGTCTTCGCCTTCAACCTGAATGAGGCGCAGCGCCGGATGCTTCACGAGACCTACGCCGCCTTCGCCAAGGAGGTTCCGGGGCTCAAGCTGATGGTGACCACCTATTTCGGGGAGCTGCGGGACAACGGGGAGTCGTTCCTTTCCCTGCCGGTCGCCGGCCTCCACCTAGACGGGGTCCGGGGGGCGGCGGAGCTGCCGAAGCTGCTGGCCGCCTTCCCCAAGGAGAAGGTCCTCTCCCTCGGGGTGGTCAACGGGCGGAACGTCTGGAAGAACGACTACGACGCTTCGCTCAAGAAGCTGCAGGCGGCCCAGCAGGCGGTCGGAAACGAGCGATTGATCGTCTCCACCTCCTGTTCCCTGATCCACAGCCCAATCACGCTGAAGAACGAGCCGGCGCTGGACCAGGAGTTGAAGAGCTGGCTCGCCTTCGCCGATGAGAAGCTCAAGGAGCTGCGTGAGCTGGCCGGGATCCTGGCCGGCACCGCCTCGGCCCAGGCGCTGGCGGAGAACCAAGCGGCCAACGCCTCCCGCCGGAAGAGCCCCCGGATCCACAACCCGCAGGTCAAGGCGCGGCTCGCCCAAATCGGTCCGAAGGAACTCAAGCGGGGCTCCCCCTTCACCAAGCGGCGGGCGGCCCAGCGGGCCAAACTGAATCTCCCTCTCTTCCCCACCACAACGATCGGCTCCTTCCCCCAGACACCGGAGGTCCGGCAGGCCCGGGCCAAGTTCCGCAAGGGAGAACTGGAGGCGGCCGATTACGACAAGTTCGTGGAGGAGGAGATCCGCAAGGCGGTCCAGTTTCAGGAATCGGTCGGACTGGATGTCTTCGTGCACGGGGAATTCGAGCGCAACGACATGGTCGAGTATTTCGGGGAGCTGCTGGACGGCTTCACCTTCACGAAGAACGGCTGGGTGCAGAGCTACGGCTCCCGGTATGTGAAGCCCCCGATCATCTTCGGGGATGTCCGGCGCCCCAAGCCGATGACCGTCCGCTGGTCTTCCTTCACCCAGAAGCTGACCGACAAGCCGGTCAAGGGGATGCTGACCGGCCCGGTCACGATCGCGCAGTGGAGTTTCGTCCGGGACGATCAACCCCGCAAGGAGACGATCTTCCAAATCGGACTGGCGATCCGGGACGAGGTGACCGACTTGGAGAAGGCCGGCATCGGCGTGATCCAGATCGACGAGCCGGCGGTCCGGGAAGGGCTGCCGCTGCGCCGGGAGGACTGGGCCGGGTACCTGACCTGGGCGGCCGAGGCGTTCCGCCTGGCCTCCAGTTCGGTCAAGGATGAGACCCAGATCCACACCCACATGTGCTACGCGGAATTCAACGACATCCTATCGGGGATCGCCGACCTGGACGCGGATGTGATCTCGATTGAGACCTCCCGCTCCCGCATGGAACTGCTCGGCGCCTTCAAGAAGTTCAAGTACCCCAACGAGATCGGGCCCGGGGTTTACGACATCCACTCCCCCCGGGTGCCGGACGCTTCCGAGATGGAGGCGCTGCTGGCCGAAGCGCAGAAGGGGCTGCCGGTCGAGCACCTCTGGGTCAACCCGGACTGCGGGCTGAAGACCCGCGGCTGGCAAGAGGTAACCGAGGCCCTCAAGCACATGGTCGAGGCCGCTCAGTCGGCGCGGGAGAAGGCGCAGGCGGGGCAGACCTCCGGGGTCTAAGCGGATGGGGTTTCCCCGGATCCGCCCCCGGCGCAACCGCAGGCGTGGAGCGATCCGGGCGCTGGTCCGGGAAACCCGCCTCCATCCGGCCGACCTGGTCCTGCCCCTCTTCGTTCAGGAAGGCAAACAGAAGCGGACTCCCATCCGTTCTCTGCCCGGACAGGCCCGCCTGAGCATTGACTTGATCGTCCGGGAAGCCCGGGCAGCCCACCGCCTCGGCATCCGGGCCGTCGCCCTCTTCCCGGTGATCCCCGGAAAACTGAAGGACCCCCGGGCGACGGCGTCCACCGATCCCGACGGCCTCCTGCCCCGCGCGATCGAAGCGGTCAAGAAAGCGGTCCCGCAAATCGCCCTGATCACCGATGTCGCGATGGACCCCTACTCTTCCGACGGGCATGACGGCCTGGTGGAAAAGGGGCGGATCCTCAACGACCCGACGCTGGAAATCCTCAGCCAAATGGCGCTGACCCAGGCGGCCTCCGGCGCCGATTACGTCGCCCCCTCCGACATGATGGACGGCCGGGTGGCGGCGATCCGCAAGGCGCTGGACGAAAACGGATTTTCCGAGACCGGCATCCTCAGCTACAGCGCCAAGGTCGCCTCCGCCTTCTACGGGCCTTTCCGGGAGGCGCTGGACTCGGCCCCAAAATCGGGAGACAAGAAGAGTTACCAGATGGATCCGGCCAACCTGCGGGAAGCAGTGCGGGAGGCCCGGTTGGACGAACGGGAGGGGGCCGACATCGTGATGGTCAAACCGGCCGGCCCTTATCTGGATGTGATCCGGGCGGTGCGGGAAGCGGTGCGGGTGCCGGTGGCCGCCTACCAGGTGAGCGGCGAGTACGGGATGCTGACCGCCGCCGCCGAGAAGGGCTGGCTGGACTTAAACGACGGGATCCGGGAGACGCTGACCGGCATCAAGCGTGCCGGCGCCGATATCCTCTTCACCTATTTCGCCAAGGAAGCGGCCCGGCAGCTCCAAAAAGGAGGTTGGGACTGATGCCCACAATCTTCACCAGAATCATCAACGGGGAACTGCCGGCCCACAAGATCCTGGAGGATGAAAAATTCCTCGCCTTCCTGGACATCCGGCCGATCAAACCGGGCCACACCCTGGTGATCCCGAAACGGGAGATCAACTACCTGTTCGATATGGGGAACGATCAACTGGGGGAGATGATGGTCTTCTGCAAGCAGGCGGCGGCCGCGCTCAAGCGATCCGTCCCCTGCGCCCGGGTGGGGGTCATGGTGGCGGGGCTGGAGGTGCCGCACGCCCACATCCACCTGATCCCCTTCGACGCGATCCCCGATCTGGCCTTCGCCAACGCCCGGCCGATGGATCCGGAGAAACTGGCCGCCCTAGCCGAAAAAATCCGCTCTAACCTGTAGCCTCGGCCCCCTTCTTCAGGTCCGACGCCAACCCCTGCGCGAGCCGTTCGAAGATCGGCATCAGGCACTTCTCCATCAGGATCTGCTGATGCTCCAACCCCCTCTCCGGAAGCTTGGACATCATATTGACCACCAGCCGACGGTCGTGGGACTGCTCCAGGGTCTGCCGCCAGAAATTCTTTCCAGTGGCCGTGTCGGTCACCTGCCCGGCCACCTGCGCCTCGTACATCACCTGCACCGGATAACCGCCGGTCTCGGTGGCGGTGAGCTTCGCGATCGTGACGCTCAGCAGGTACTCCGGCGGATGGGTCGAGGAAGCGGCCGCGTTGATCCCCCGGGCCTGCAGCGCCCGGATCAGCCAATCGGTCAGCACCGAAGTGGTCGGGATCCGGCCGGCGGTGGCGGTCTCCACACTGGCGGCCATCGCGACCGGCTGCACGACCAGCAGCGGACCGGTGACCGGATGAAACTGCGTGTTCGGAATCAAGCTGTTGAGTTCCAGCGGCCAATCGGAAGGAAAGGAGTGCACGACCTCCTTCTTGTGGACGGAGGCGCAGCCGGCCAAAACCGTCATCATCAACAGCAGAAGAAAACGCCGCATGGATTCATTGTACGCCCGAAAAGCCCCCCGCCACAGGGTTCGTTTTCTTCGCAACGCAAGGCTGGACACGGGAACACCGGGGTCACTCGGCGGCCAGCAGCCCGCCCCCTTCCAGCATCCGGAGGATGATCCCAGCGTTTTCCTCCGGCCCGATGCGGGGATCGAGGTTCAAATCCACCCGCCCTTCCCGGAAGCTGTTCTCCCCGACATGAACGACCCGGATGCGCTCCCGGTCGGTCACCTCCTGCAGGATCCCCAACTCCTCATCGGTCAGGTTGCTGGCGGTGGCCACGACGATCAACCCCGCCTCTAGGAAGAGGTGCGCCACTTCCCCGAACCGGCGGACATGGCTCTCCCGATGAAGGCGGTGCAGGTGGGGATCGGCGTTGAGCCCCCGCAGCAGGTTCCCCATCGGAAGGAAATAGCTCTTCGTCCCCCGCTCGAACAGCTTCTGTTCCAGCGCCC
>PCVW01000032.1:0-12262 GCA_002787095.1 Candidatus Omnitrophica bacterium CG11_big_fil_rev_8_21_14_0_20_64_10
TCAGGGAAAAGAGGGTCAGCTTCCAGCTGACCCAGAGGAGAGTCCCCAGCAGGAAGAGGAGCTGGGCCGCCTGGTAGACCAGGTTGGCCATCCCCTCGGTGATCGCGTTCTGCAGCACCGCCACGTCATAAGTGACCCGGGAGACCAGCTCCCCGGTCCGCTCCCCGCCGAAGAACTGCAGGGAGAGCTGCTGGTACTTGCGGTACAGGCCGGAGCGGATGTCCCGCAGGAAGCGCAGCGCCGTGGCGTTCATCAGGACGGTCTGAAAGAAGACGGTGATGTTCTTCAGCAGGAACATCACGATCAGAAAAACCCCCACCCAGACCAACTGGGTAAGCGGCGGCTGCCCCTGGAAACGGGCCACCCAATCCGCCGCGAAGGCCGGGGTCCCGGGCGGCAGGACCACGGTCTGTCCCCGCAGGATCACATCCACGACCGGCACCAGGGTCCCCAACTGGGCCACATTGAAGGCGCTGGAGGCGAACATGCAGAGGCCGGCCAGCAGCAGCCCGGGCAGATGGGGACGCAGGTACGGCAGGAGCTCCCTGTAGTTCCTCATAACCGCTTATCCTATCATGTGATAGTATGGCCCGTAAATGAAACGGACACTGGTCGCCGTCATCGGCGTGGGGCATTTGGGAGCGATCCACAGCCGCGTCTACTCGCAACTGAAGCAGGCGCGGCTGGTTGCGGTCTGCGACACCGACCGATCCCGCGCGGAGGCGGCCGCCCGTCAATTCGGCTGCCGGGCCGAGACCGACTACCGGAAAATCCTTTCCGAGGTGGAAGCCGCCTCAATCGCCGTCCCCACCCCCCTGCACTTCCCAATCGCCCGGGACTGCATCAAGGCCGGCCTCCATCTGCTGATCGAGAAGCCGATCACCCGGACCCTCCAGGAGGCGGACCAACTGCTGCGGCTGGCCCGTTCCAAGAAACGGGTCCTGCAGGTCGGCCACATCGAGCGGTTCAACGCCGCCATCGGCAAGGTGGCCCAGGTGCTGAAAAACCCCCGCTTCATCGAGGTCCACCGGCTGGCCCCCTTCCAGCCCCGCGGCACCGAGGTGGGGGTGGTGTTGGACCTGATGATCCACGACCTGGACCTGATCCTCTGGCTGGTCGGCTCCCCGGTCCGGAAAATTGACGCGGTCGGGGTGCCGGTGTTGACCCCCTTCGAAGACATCGCCAACGCCCGGGTCACCTTCGCCAACGGGGCGGTCGCCAACCTCACCGCCAGCCGGATCTCGATCCGGGGGATGCGGAAGTTCCGCTTCTTTCAGGGGAGCCGCCCCGGCAAGGAGGAGGGGGCCTATGTCTCGATCGACTTCCTGACGCAGGAGATGCACCTTTACCGCAAGCAGCGGGGAAAGATCACCCACGAGCCCCTCTCGATCTCCGGGGAGGAGCCTTTGCGAGCGGAGCTGGCCAGCTTCCTGAAGGCGGTCCAAACCGGCGGCCGCCCCACCGTCACCGGGGAGGAAGCCCGGGCAGCGCTCGCCGCCGCCCTTCAGGTGACCCGCCAAATCCAAAGGGGCCTGGCCCCTTGGGGGGCCGAAGGGGCCAGGCCCCTTTGAAGATCATGCTGGTCGCCGGGGAGCACTCCGGCGACGGCCACGGGGCGGCACTCGCCCGCGCCCTTCGGGCCGCCCGGCCGGACCTGAAGCTGTTCGGACTCGGCGGAGCCGGCATGCGGGAGGCCGGCGTGGAGATCCTGTTCGACCCGACCCGGATCGCGGTCGTGGGACTGACCGAGGTCCTCAAACATTGGCCCGACTTCAAGCGGATGTTCAACCTGGCGGTGGCCGCCCTCGATGAGCGCAAGCCCGACCTGGTGGTCCTGATCGACTACCCCGGCTTCAACCTCCGCTTCGCCGAACAGGTCAAACGCCGGGGGATCCCTCTGGTCTACTTCATCTCCCCGCAAATCTGGGCCTGGGGCGGCGGCCGGATCCGGAAGATCAAGCAGCTCGTGAACCGGATGCTGGTCCTCTTCCCTTTCGAGGAGGCGCTTTACAAGAAGGCCGGCGTGCCGGTCACCTTCATCGGGCACCCCTTCATCGAGTCGGTCAAGCCGACCGGAGCCAACCGGCTGGAGGCGCTGGAAAAGATGGGCCTCGCCGACGGGATGCCGGTGATCGGGCTCTTGCCCGGTTCCCGGGAGAAGGAGGTGACGCGGCTCTTGCCGACGATGCTGGCCGCCTGCGAGCGGCTGGAGCAGGCCCTTCCCTCCACCGCCCGCTTCCTGCTGATCAAGGTCCCCAACCTCCCCTGGGAGCTGTACCGCCCGATCCTGGCCGCCAGCCCCATCCAGCCCAAGGTGGTGGAGCGGTGGGATTACGACGGGCTGTACGCCTGCGACCTGGTGCTGGTCGCCTCCGGCTCGGCGACGCTGGAGTGCGCCCTGCTGGAGCGGCCGATGGTGATCCTGTACAAAACCTCCTGGCCGACCTACCTCCTTTCCCGCCTCTTGATCCGGATCCCGGTGATCGGGCTGGCCAACATCGCGGCAGGCCGGAAGATCGCCCCCGAGCTGATCCAGAGGGACGCCTCCGCCGAGAAGATCGCCGAGACGGCGCTGGCCCTCTGGCAGGAGAAACCGCGGCGGGAGAAGATGCAGGAGGCGTTCAAGGAAATGCGCCGCAACCTGGGGGGGCCTGGGGCGATCCGCCGGGCCGCCCAGGAAATCCTGAGGGAGCTGCCGGCTAAATCCGGGAGCTGAAGTAGGCGGCTTCCTCCACCTGTTCCTGCCGCCAACTCCTCAAGGACCGCGCCTCCAGCCCGGCGGCATGATCCGCGCGCGGTGAACCCGCGCGCAACTCAGAAACAAACTGCTCTATGCTTGAGATGGCCTCGTCCACTTGCCTGGACAGATCGGCCTGGCCCTGGGACCCTCTGCTCAAAACACGGTCCCGAAGCAGTCCCAGCGCCACAGCTTCCCTGGAGAGCTGCACCGTATCCCTGGGCAGCGCCTGGTTCTCATCCTGTAGTCTCTTCTTCATCTGGATGGTTTGATCAGCCAAATTCAGCCAGCATTCAACGATCTGACCCTCAACCGTTTCAGAGGCATACCCCCCTCCTCCCAGCCATTCTTCACGAACCCGCGCCAGGTCCCCGCTGTCGGACCAGGCCGCCGCCGTCAACACCTGCAACGAGAGGCCGGAGAGCAGCTGCTCAAGCGCATCCAGGTTGGAAACAATGCGGAGCGGTTCGGCCGGCCGAGGCGGAGACGCCCGGGCCCTGGCTCTGCGCTCACGCAGGACTCCCATGGTTCTCCTCGCCCGCCGCTCCAGACTCCTTGCCAAACCGCCCGTCCGGACGATCAGACCCGTCAATTCCTCACCCGTTCCGTTCCCGTTTCCGCCCGCCGCCTGAGCCGCATCTTTATGCAGCTTCAGCAGAAGGTCCGTAATTCCGCTCAGCTTTCCGGCCAACTGCCCGCCCCGCTGCTCCAGCGTCATGTAGCCGTTCAAGCGGCCGATGTCCCCCACCGAACGCAGCGCCAGCAAAGCGCTCCCCCCAAGCGCCCCCAACAGTTTCACGACATGCTCCTCCATCTGCCGCTCCTGTGGAGAACCGGCGGGAACATCCGGAAAAAGACGCTCTCCGATTTCCCACCGGTTGACCATCAGCAGCCCCCAGGGACGATCTTCCTGGTCCCTCAGGACGACATACGCCACTTCGCTGACATCCCCCTCGGGATAACGGGCCGCGTCCCTCCGGAGCCGTTCGTCATCTATGAAATCTTGGTGGGCCGGATCAAAGCGGTTGGCGAGGTGCGTGATGACCTGCCCTTCCTCATAAAACCGTCTGAGCACTTCCGCCTGCTCTCCCAGCGGCTCACTCCAATCGACATAACGGGATTGTTCAGGCAATGTCCGGATCCCGCTGATCCGAATCCGACGACTGCTGGGATCCACCAAATAGAGGGCGGCGCCGGTGTAGCCCAGCACATCCCGCACCCCTCCAAGGAAAGCTTCGACGACATCGGCTTCCCGCTGGGCCCCCAGCATCTGATCCACCATCCCGAGAAGCTGATTCAAGCGGGCCGGAGGGAACAGATCGCCGATCTCCATCGGCGCCGATTGAGGCGGGGTATATTGCCACGCTTCCAGCCCCTCGATCCGATGGGGCAGCTTTTCAAATGAATCCAGATCCATGTGGAACCGATCATCCGGACCGGCCGGCAGCGTCACATCCACCCGGACACGCCGCCAATTCCTCCCCGGCTGATCGTGAAAAGCCCTGAAGGACGATCCGGAGGCGGGAAGGAGCACCGGCTGGCCGACCGCGGCGGCATACCGCTCCAGGTATTCGACCACCACAGGCAGGAACCGCATGCCCGGGGTGCCCACCAATCCGTTGGTCGCGATGATGAACCCTTCCTGGGCCTGAGCCACCGTCAGACGGGCCCAGGGCAACCCCTCATCCGGATGGGCCAGGTCCTCGACAACGATGATCTGATGGAGGGGGTGGGTGACATAGTACTGGGTGAAATCCCGATAAATACCGGTCAGGCAGTCCAGGCAAAACCGGGACGGCGTGCTGAAGGTCAGCTTCCTGATGGGATCCCTCAGCAAACGAACCCGGCCCAAGACCGGCTTGCTCTGCCTGGCATGCTGCCGGAGGAAACTGGTCAGGTCGTTCAGCGCCGAGCGGACCGCCTGAATCCTGTCGATCACGACATCCCGCGCCGAATCATCCCTGATTTCATCCAATCCCCGCTGACCCGCCTTCAAAACCTGCTCCGCCAGATCAGCCACAACATCCAGAGCCGGAACCTCTCGGGGATGTCTCCTCCACAAGTCGGAGAATTGCTGCCTGACCGGCCCCGACAGCTCGGACCTCCCCGCCAACTTCCGGACACTCTGCCGGTAGGCCTCCCACTTGGCTTGAATCTCCCGGGAACGGTCCACCTGTTTTCGGACAGGATGCACCACCACTTCAAGATCGCCGGGACCCTTCCGGAAAGCCGCTGCCGGAGCAGCCGGGGTTCTTGCCGCGACCACGGCGTCCGCCGCCCGGACCGCGCCGGCCCAATCCTCAGGAGAACGATGCAATGCCTGGAAGTACGCCTCCAGAACGGCCCGGAGGGTTTCTCCGCTTTGCTCCGCCTGATAGATCAACGCCGCCAGGAAACGGCGCCGCTCCAGTTCCGAGAAATGGTCGGAGTCCAGGAACGGCAGCGTTCCCCCGCCGGCAAAAGTGGTCCGAAACACCCGCTCGGCGGAATCAACGATGTGCGCCCGCATCCGGGCAACCGATCCCTCAAACGCTTCCGGAGAATCGTACCAGGGATCCGCCCCCAGCTCCGTGATCAGCGGTTCCCGCAGAGACAATGCTTCAAATGCCCGGCGCACATCCGCGGCATACCGAAGCCAATCCTCGAAGGCCGTCCAGTAATATCCCTGCGGAGTTGGATCGAGAACACCGAATCGGGCAACAGCCGATTCCAACGCCCGAAAGGTCTGTTGGGGATACCGCCCGATCAACCCGTAAACCTGTTCCATCTGGGGATAGATCATGCGGCCGCGCACAATGCGATCAAACGAAACCGGGGCAGCTTGAGAGTCCCCGAAGGATCGCCGGCTCAAGGTGAATCCCCAAATCAGGTACGCCAGCAGATCCTTGGGATTGGTCTCCTCGGACAACTGCTCGAGAACGGCCGCCCGGTCACCCGCAGATCCTCCCCAAAGCGCCGGTTGCGAAGCGATCACTGCCGAACGAATCCGAGGCGTATCGAGATCATCCCCCTCCACCTCCAGGACTCGCATCCAAGCCTGCTCCGCCTCCGTCGTCCAGGGGAGCGCCGCCGTCACCCGTGAGGCCCGGCCCAACAGCTCCATCACGCTTTCCCAGCGCCCGGTGGACAACGCGACCGGGTCCGTCGGGTGGGCGGAAGCAACCAAAATCGCCAACAACAGATCGGGAGCCAACGCATCCGGCAGGCGCGGCAGGAGGGCAAAGAGCTGTTCCATCACATCCGGACCGCCATACAGCCCCAGCATCCGGATCGCGGACCGCTTCCGTTCAATGCCGTCGGAATCCTCCCCGGCCACCCCCCGAAGCGTTGTGGTTTTCGGCCCCCAGACACACACCGTTCGGTCCTCTCCCACGGAGAGAAGGGATCCCCCATCCGGGTGGAATGCCAGGCCATAGACTCCATCCACATGCTGAATCTCTCCGGCCTGCAGAGAGCGTCCGGCCTCATAGGGAAACTCAGAGATCCAGACCGACCCATCGTGAGACCCCGAAGCCAGGCGGTCCCCGGCCGGACCGAATGCCACCGCGCTGACGGCATTCTCATGGCGGTGCAGCGTCTGTATCGGCTGCCCGGAACGCGCATCCCACAGCCGAACAAGCCAGCCGTAGCCGCCGGTCAGCAACTGGGTTCCGTCGGGACTCCACGCGACGGCGGTGATGGTCTCCCCGGGATGCGGGAATTCCCGCATTGCGCCCGTCTGCAGGTTCCATATCCGGATGAGTTCGCCTGCGGCGACCACTTCCGTTCGGTCCCGATTGAAATCAGCCGCGAGGATTTCATTTTTGTTTTCCTCCTGCTCACCCGGAGTAAATTGATGCAGCTCTCTCAAGAGCTCCTGCGAGGAAACATCCCACACCGTCACCCGCTCGCTGTCGCTGGCGAAAACGATCCCCTGCCCCTTCGGGGTAAACGCCGGTTTTAAAAACGGCTTGGAATAGCCGGGCGCCCGGAAAAGGCTCGGCCGGAAAGCGATGAGGACCTCTTCGGTGTTCAGATCCCAGAGCTGGACGCCCCCTTCCAATCCGATGGAGAGCAGCCGCGCTCCATCGGGAGAGAAAGCGACCTTGGCCGGATTTCCAGGAAGGCCGCGGTCGTCTCTGAGGAGGTGCGCCAGGCGGCCGGTCGCCGTATTCCAAACCCGAATGGCATCCTCTCCGGCCGAGGCCGCCCAGAGTCCATCCGGGCTGACCGTGACATCCAAGACCTTCCCCTCATGTTCTCCCAGAATCCGGAGCGACTCCTCCGGCAACATCGCCGGCGCGGGCGCCGAAGATTCCAGCCCGGCAGTCGGTGCCAGCGCCTGCTGAAGCGCCTCCAGGCCGGCCCCTTCCCCGTGCATCGGGCGCAGGGCCGCCGACTCGTTCCGCCGGTCGGACAAAAGGGCGCCGGCCCAGCCGGGCGCCGGCAAGGCAAGGGAGAGGCTCGTTAAAAGTCCGACAAAAGCGGATAAAGTTTTCACGCGTGATCGGTTCATTGTGGGATGCACGATTTAAGTATACCTAAACAGGAGAAGGATGTGGAAAAAACTGTCTAAATATTCGTTATGTTAACTATCAACAGTCGGAGGCAGTCCCCGCCTGTTGATAACTACAGGAGGGGGAGGTAGGTCTTCCGCTCGAAATCGGTGACCGCCGCCCGGTATCGCTCCCACTCGATCCGCTTGTTTTCCAGGAAGGAGTGGTAGGCGTGGTCGCCGAGCGCCTTGCGCAGCAGGGGGGAGTTTCGGGCCGCCTCGATCGCCTCCCCTAAATCCCTGGGAAGGGATGCAATCCCCTGCTCCGCCCGCTCGGCATCGCTCAAGGCAGCGACATTGGTTTGGGCCGGCGGGGGAAGCGGCAGCGGTTTCTTAGCGGTCAGCCCCTCCAGCCCGGCCGCCAGGATCGCGCTGAAGGCCAGATAGGGATTGCAAGCCGGATCGGGGGACCTCAGCTCCAGCCGGCAGGAGACCTCCTTGCCCGGGTTGTAGCCGGGAACCCGAATCAGGTCGGAGCGGTTGGTCAGGGCCCAGCTGGCGTAGACCGGCGCCTCATAGCCGGGGATCAGCCGCTTGTAGGAGTTGACCCACTGGTTGGTCACGACCGTGAATTCCCGCACATGCGCCAGCAGCCCGGCCAGGAACTTCCGGGCGGTCTCGGACAGGTGCCTCGGGTCCTTCGGATCGAAGAAGGCGTTGCGCTCCCCTTCCCGCTTCTTCCCCGCCGCCCCGTGCCCTGAGAAGAGGGACATGTTGATGTGCATCCCGGAGCCGTTCTGATCGGCGAAGGGCTTCGGCATGAAGGTGGCGTAAACCCCGTGCTTGAGCGCAATCTCCTTCAAGACCAGCCGGTAGGTCATCACCGAGTCGGCCATCGTAAGCGCGTCGGTGTAGCGGAAGTCGATCTCGTGCTGCGAGGGGGCCACCTCGTGGTGGGAGAACTCTACCCCGATCCCCAGCTCCTCCAAGGCCAGGATCGTCTCCCGGCGCAGGTCGCTGGCGATGTCCAGCGGGGTCAGATCAAAGTAGCCGCCGTTGTCCAGCGGCTTGGGGTCCTCGGCCGAAGTGAAATAGAAATGCTCCAGCTCCGGCCCGACATAGAAGGTGTAGCCCAGGTCGGCCGCCGCCTTGAGGTTCCGCTTCAGGATCCAGCGGGGGTCCCCCTCGAACGGTTCCCCGCCCGGCTTGACGATGTCGCAGAACATCCGGGCCACCCCGTTCTCCTTCGGGCGCCACGGCAGGACCGCGAAGGTGCTGGGATCCGGCATCGCGATCATGTCGGACTCCCGGTCCCGGGTGAACCCCTCGATCGCCGAGCCGTCGAAGCCGACCCCCTCCTCGAGGGCCTCCTCCAGCTCCTCGATGGTGATGGCGACATTCTTCAGGATCCCCAGGATGTCGGTGAACCAGAGGCGGATGAACTTCACCCCCTGGTCCCGGGCGGTCTTTAAAACATACGCTTTGTCTTTGTCGTTTCCAGTCATCGAAAGAAAGGGTGCCGGGCGTCTGCCCGGCACCCTGGATGGTGTCACCAATCGTTTAGGCGTCGAAGTACAAGTAGAACTCCCATGGATGGGGGCGCAGCCGAAGCGCGTCCACTTCCTTGGTCCGCTTGTACTCGATCCAGACATCAATCACATCCTTCGTGAAGACCCCGCCCTTGAGCAGGAAGTCATGGTCTTTCTCCAGCGCGTTGAGCGCCCCTTCCAGCGAGGCCGGAACCGTCGGGATCTTCGCCAGCTTCTCCGGCGACATCTCGAACAGGTCCTCATCCACCGGCTGGCCCGGGTCGATCCGGTTCTGGATGCCGTCCAGACCCGCCATCATCAAGGCCGAGAAGGCCAGATACGGGTTGGCCGCGGCGTCCGGCGGGCGGAACTCCACCCGCTTCGACTTCGGATTAGCCGTGTAGACCGGGATCCGGCAGGCGGCCGACCGGTTGCGCTGGCTGTAGACCAGGTTCACCGGCGCCTCGAAACCGGGCACCAACCGCTTGTAGGAGTTGGTGGTCGGCGCGCAGAAGGCCATCAAAGCCGGACCGTGCTTGATCAGCCCGCCGATGTACCACTTGGCCAGCTGGGAGATCAGTCCGTATCCCTTGGCGTCGTAGAACAGCGGCTTGCCCTCCTTCCAGAGGGACTGGTGGCAGTGCATGCCGGAGCCGTTATCGTTGAAGAGCGGCTTGGGCATGAAGGTCGCCACCATATTGTTCTGGCGGGCGACATTCTTGATGATGTACTTGTACATCAGCAGGCTGTCCGCCATCTTGGTCAGCTTGTCGAACCGCATATCAATCTCGCACTGACCGCCGGTGGCCACCTCATGGTGGTGCACCTCGACATCAATGCCCGTCTCGATCATCTTGAGGATGATCTTGCTGCGGATGTCCTGCAGCGAGTCGTGGGGCGGCACCGGGAAGTACCCTTCCTTGTACCGGGGCTTGTAGCCGAGGTTCGGCTTCTCATCCCGGCCGGTGTTCCACTCCCCTTCGACCGAGTCGACGAAATAGTAGCCCGAGTTCTCGGTCTGGTCGAAGCGGATGTCGTTGAACAGGAAAAACTCCGCCTCGGGACCGAAATAGACGGTGTCGGCGATGCCGGTCGTCTTCAGGTATTCCTCCGCCTTCTTGGCGATGTAGCGGGGATCCCGGCTGTACGGCTTGCGGGTCAACGGGTCGTAAATGTCGCAGAGCACCGACAGCGTCGGAACTTCGCAGACCGGATCAACGACCGCGGTCGTCGGGTCCGGGATCAGGATCATGTCCGACTCGTTGATCTTCTGGAAGCCGCGGATCGAGGAACCGTCGAACCCGATCCCGTCCACCCAGATCGAGCTGTTGAGGTCGGCGGTGTCCAACAGCGGCTTGGGGGTGATCGAGAAATGCTGCCACAAGCCCGGCAGGTCGTTGAACTTCAGGTCCACAATCTGAATCTTGTTGTCGCGGATCAGCTTCTTGGTCCGCTCGATCGCCGCGGCGTTGGGGCGGATCGCTCCGGCCCGGTTGGCCGCCGCATGGGCGCCATTGACGCTCCCGGCCGAACGGGTCCGCCCGGCCTTGGGCGCTGTCTTGGATTTGACTGCAGTGCGAGCCATCTTCTTCGAACTCCTTCCTGAGATCTCTTTATCGGGGAGGCTCCGCCCACGCGGAGCGTTCCTTGCGTTGCCCAACAAGCCATTCCACGAAAGGCCCATCTTACCGCAGACGGGATAAAACAGGGGTTACAATTGTGTTAAATCGGTGTAACGAGCCCAAGACGCCGCCGGCGGCAACGGGCTATATAACCCGTTGCCGCCAAACGACTTATAGATTTACAGTGCCGATTCTCCGGTCTCGCCGGTCCGAATCCGAACCACCTGCTCGACCGGGGAGACGAAGATCTTGCCGTCCCCGACCGCTCCGGTCTTGGCCTCCTGCTGAATCGCCTGGAGGATCTTCGGGACATCCTTGTCCGCGACGACGATCTCCAGTCGGACCTTGGGGAGCAGCTCGACGCGGTACTGCTCGCCCCGCCACTGCTGCGTGACCCCCTTCTGCTTGCCGTGCCCCTCGACCTCGCTGATGTTCAGGCCGGGAAAGCCGACCCGCTCCAGCGCGCGACGGACATCGTCCAGTTTTTCCCCGCGAATGATCGCTGAAATCTTCTTCATGACCGGCCTCCTTGATGCGCCAGCTCCCCTTCAAAACCGGCCGGCCGAGCCGCCACAGTGGCGTAGGAATAGGAGGGCTTGCGGGTCACCACCTCCGGATAAGCCACATTGCCGTGCTCGCCGATGTCCAACCCCACCATTTCCTCCTGCAGAGAGACCCGGATCCCGACGGTAATCTTGATCAGCGCCCAGAAGATCGCCGAGGCCAGGAAAACGAACGCCCCGACCGCCAGGACCCCCTTGAACTGGGCGGCCAACAGCCCCGCCCCGCCGCCGAAAAAGAGCCCGTCGCCGGTCGTCCCGGGAGAGAAAACATCCTGGGCGAACAAACCGACCGCCAGGGTCCCCCAAATGCCGTTGACCAGGTGGACCGAAATGGCCCCGACCGGGTCATCCACCCGCATCCGATCGAATCGGATCACCGACACCACCACCAGCACGCCGGCGATCAAACCGATGATCAGGGAGGAACCGACCGAGACGAAAGCGCAGGGGGCGGTGACCGCCACCAGGCCCGCCAAACAGCCGTTGATCGTCATCCCCAAATCCGGCTTGCCCAGCAGCAGCCAGCCGGTCAGCGTGGCCGCCAGGATGCCGGCCGCCGCCGCCGAGTTGGTGGTCACCGCGATGTGGGCGATCAGCGGATCGGCCGCCATCGTGGAACCCGGGTTGAACCCGAACCAGCCGAGCCACAGGATAAAAGCGCCGATCGTCGCCAACGCCAGGTTGTGCCCCGGAATCGGATTGATCCGGCCCCCCTCGCTGTACTTGCCGAAGCGAGGCCCTAAAATCAGGGCGCCCGCCAGCGCGGCCCAGCCGCCGGTCGAGTGCACGACCGTGGAGCCGGCAAAATCCCACATCCCGGCCCCGGCCAGCCACCCCCCGCCCCAGATCCAATGGCCGACGATCGGATAGATCAGGCCGACCAGCAGGAAGGAGAAGAGGATGAACGACAGGTACTTGATCCGCTCCGCCACCGCCCCCGACACGATCGTCGCGGCGGTGCCGGCGAACACCAGCTGAAAGAAAAACTTCGCCATCAGCGGCACGCCCGTCCAGTTGATGGCGCCGTAAACACCCTGATAGGCGTCGCCGGTGGCCGGGGAATTGTCCGCCCCGCCCAACATGAACATCCCCTGCGTGCCGAAGAAGGGCGACCCGTCCCCGAACATCAATCCCCAACCGATGAACCAGAAGGCGATTGATGAAATCGCGAAGACGATGAAGTTCTTCGACAGGATGTTGACGCAGTTCTTCTGCCGGGCGAATCCGGCCTCCAGGCAGCCGAAGCCGGCGTTCATGAAGAACACCAGGACCCCGGCAACCATCACCCAGAGGGTATCCACAAGCATCTTCAGTTCCATAGATCCTCCTTGATGAAC
>PCVW01000032.1:12273-49006 GCA_002787095.1 Candidatus Omnitrophica bacterium CG11_big_fil_rev_8_21_14_0_20_64_10
ATTCGAGACGGGCGATCAGATCCTTGTACAAATTGAACTGGTTGGTCAGGGTCAGCGACCAAAGCCGCAGATCCCCGACGCCGGTCGCGGTCCGAACGCCGTCGAAATCGGCGAAGTACTCGGCCCGAGCCGCCAAACCATACCAGTCGTTGAACTGGTATTTCGCGTACCCGGCCACGCCGGCCCAGGAACCGTTCTCCTGGTCCTCAACGACCACATCCTCCTCCCAACCGTAGTCAAAATTCAGCAGGAAGCTTAAGCGGTCGGTCGGATTGTAGCCGGCCGTGATGTCAATCAGGCCCCGATCATCGTGGTTGTCGCTCGCCTGCTCCGGCCCGAACATCCCGGCCACCGAGAAGGAAGTCTTCTCGGTCGGCGTCGTCGCGATCTGCCACTCGATCGTCTTGCCGTTGTTGTTGTCGTCCACGACATCCCACCCGTTATTGACCCCGAAAGTCGTCGAGATCCAGTCCGCCCAGGGATAGGACAGCCGGACCCCGGTATGGGTCAGCGCCTGCGCGAAACCGAACAGGTAGGAGCGGGAGAAATTCCAGTTGTCCTGGGACTCGGTCACCTCGGCCCCATGCAGGACCGTGAACTTACCGAACTTCATGTCGAGTCCGTTGCCGACCGGCAGCAGGGCCTCGACATAGGCCTGCTGAAGGTCGAATTCGTCGGTCGTGGAACCCAACCCCGTCGTGACCGCGCCGGTCACTTCGGCGTCCTCACCGACATGCAGATCGGTCCGGAAACCGACCCGGGAATCCTCCGAGACCGGCTTCTCGACCACCAGCTCGAACAGGTTCGGCTGGAAATCGTTGGCCTCGGTGTCGAAGACTCGGAGGGTGTTGGAACCGCTCTCCGGTTCATCGAAGTTATACACATAGGAAGCGGACACATGGCCGGAGAGGTCCACCTTGCGGACCCAGGAAGGGATCAGATCCCCCTCCACCGTCCGGACCTCCGGCTCCTTAGCCTCCTGCTTGGCCAGCCGCGTCTCCAACTGGCTCAACTGCTTCTTCAAGGCGGTGATTTCCGCCCGCAAATCCTCATCTCCGCCTGCGAAGGCGGGTAAGACCGGGGCGCCAAGCGCCAAAAAACCGGCCAGGGACAAAACAACGGTCTTCCGAATCATGGTTTGGGAAGCCCCCTTTTCTGTTTCGATTTGCGGGGACACGCGGCTGGGTTCCCTCCGTGCTGCCCGGGGAACCCAGCCTGCGCCCCCGATGGGTAATTGCTGCGGGGATAGAATACGGAAACAGGTTAACGGGGAATAACCGGGATGTTAAATCGAGGTTACGGGGTTCCGGAGAACTTGTAGCCGACGTTCCGGACCGTCTCAATCAGCGAAGCCTGGCGGGGACCCAGCTTGGCCCGCAGCCGCCGGATATGGACATCCACGGTCCGGGTCCCTCCGATGAAGTCATAGCCCCAAACCTGGTTGAGCAACTGATCCCGGGTGAAGACCCGGTCGGGCCGGGTCGCGAGGAACTTGACCAGCTCGAACTCCTTGAAGGTCAGCTCCAGCGGGGCGCCCGCGAGCCGCACCTCAAAACGGTCCGGATCGATCTCAAGCTCCCCGATCCGGATCACCGTCCCGGGCGGCGCATGGTTGAGCCGCCCCATGACCAGCCGCAGACGGGCCTCCAGCTCCCCCGGCTGTCCCGGAAGGACCAGGAAATCCTCGATCCCCTTGCCCGGCTCCCACCGGCCCACTTGGGGCCCCTCCATCAGCAGCAGCATCGGGGGAAAGTTTTGGGCCGCCCCGCCCCGCAGTTCATGGATCCAGCCGGCCGGATCCTTCAGGGCGCTTAAATCCGCCAGGAGCAACAGGCAGTCCCCCTCCGAATCAGATGCCGCGGCCGCCAGATCTCCGGCCGACAGGATTCGGACCTCGAAGCCGGCCCGGACCAGACGCCCCTTGAGGGTCTTGAGTCCCTGCGGCTTGGGGGCGATCAGGCCGATCCAGGCCGCCATCTCAGACATCCCTGAAACGGTTGGTCACCGGCATCCGGTGGTCCTTGCCAAAGGCCCGGGGGGTGATCTTAATCCCCATCGGCGCCTGGCGCCGCTTGTACTCGTTGCGGTCGATGAGCCGGAGCAACCGGACAATTTCGCCGGCAGGACGGCGCAGCCGGATCCGGATCTCCCCCGCCGACCGGTTCTCCTCCACATAAGCCCGGATCACCGGATCCAACCGGCGGTAAGGAGGCAGCGTATCGGCGTCCCGCTGGTTGGGCCTCAGTTCGGCGGTGGGGGCCCGGCGCAGGACGGAGGCGGGGATCACCGGCCGGCCGAAAAAACGGTTCACTTCCCGGCTCACCCCGTACACCTGCGTCTTGGTCAGATCCTTGATCACCGCGAATCCCCCCACCATGTCCCCATACAGCGTGCAGTAGCCGGTCGAAAGCTCCGACTTGTTGCCGGGCGCCAGCACCAGCCACCCGAACTTGTTCGACAGCGCCATCAGCAGAAACCCCCGAATCCGGGCCTGCAGGTTCTCCTCGGTCGTGTCCGGCTTCCGGTCCCGAAAAACCGGCCGCAGGGTCGCCTGCGCCGCCTGAAAGATCAGTTCAATCGGCAGGGTCTCCAGGCGCACCCCCAGGTTCCGGGCCAGGCGCTGCGCGTCCCGCCGGGTGGCCGCCGAGGAGTAGCGGGAAGGCATCGTGACCGCCCGGACCCGCTCGGGGCCCAGCGCGGCCGCCGCGACCGCCAGCGTCAGGGCCGAATCCACCCCGCCGCTTAAGCCCACCACCACTTCCCGAAAACCGTTCTTCTCCACATAGTCCCGGGTCCCCAAAAGAAGGGCCTGCAGGATCTGCCGAACCGGGGTCAGCCGGGGAGCGCTCCGGTCGGGTTTGAACCGGCCTTTCCCCTTAGCCCTGCCGCCGGCAAGGGGCAGTTCGGCGCAGAACACCCCTTCCCGGAACCGGGGGGCCCGGAACAGGATCCGCCCCGCGGGACCGACCGCCAGGGATCCCCCGTCAAAGACCAGTTCATCCTGGCCGCCGACCAGATTCACATACAGCATCGGCAGGCCGGTCCGCCGGCTCTGCCAGGTGACGACCCGTTCCCGGGCCGCCGCCTTGTCGGCGTCGTACGGAGAGGCGGAGATGTTGATCAAAAGCCGGGCGCCGCCCCGGGCCTGCGGGCCGGTCGGCGAAGCGGCCCCCGCCCAGATGTCCTCGCAAATCGAAAGCCCCGTCCGGACCGACTCGGAGCGGCCCAGCGGCAGGTCCACCACCAGCGCCCGCTCCCCCGGCGTGAAGTAGCGCCGCTCATCGAAAACGCCGTAATTGGGCAGGGCCATCTTCGCGGTCCGGGCGACGATCCTGCCGGCCCGCAGCAGATAGGCGGTATTGAACAACTTCCGCCCCCGCTCCTCCACCGAACCCAGGACCACGGTGACCGGGCCCCGGACCGCCCGCCGGACCCGGTTGAGCGCCGCGCCGGCCGCCCGGATGAAAGCCGGCTTGAACAGCAGGTCCTCGGGGGGATAGCCGCAAAGGGCCAGTTCCGGAAAGAGCAGCAGCTGCGCCCCCCGGCGCTCCCCTTCCCGGATCGCCGCCAGGATCTTCCGGACATTGCCGTCGAGGTCCCCGACGGTCGGGTTGATCTGCCCGAATCCAACCCGCAGCTTCATAGGGCCGTCACGAACAGCCCGAGGCGGTCGGCCAGCGCGATCAGCGCGGGCCGGTCGAACAGCAGGGTCCGCCCCGCCTCCACGCCGATCCCGGCGGCCTGAACCGCCGCCAAGCGCCTGAGCGTCTCCTCCCCGACCACCGGGATGTCAAACCGCATGTCCTTGCCTCGCCCGCAGGCCTTGACCACGACGCAGCCGGGGCCGGCAATCCGGCCGGCCCGCTCGATCGTCTCATCGGTCCCTTCCATCCCCTCGACCGCGGCGACCGCTCCCTGTTTGAGGATCAGGGTCTGTCCGACCCCCCAGGCGGCCAGTTTCCGGGCCAACCGAAGCCCCGACCGAAGCTCCTTTCGCTGATCGGCCATCGGGATCAAACGGGTCAAATCCCCCCGGACCGGGATCCACTCCTTGAGCAGAAAGGCGGAATGCAGGACCCGAAATCCCTTCGATTGAAGAACGCGGACCGCCAACTTCATCGCAGAATCGCCCGAGCGGTCCGGAAGACGGGCCAGCAGTTGTCGGGTCGCGGGATCGAATGATTGGCCGGATTGGACGAGCCGGCGGGCCTGGATCTGTCCGGCCAGGATCACCTCTCGAACCCCGGCCCCCTTGAGCCAGTCCGGGATTCCCCCCAGCTCGGAGAGAGTCACCCAATGCATCCGATCCACTTCCGATTCCAACGCCGGGTCGGTCTCTTCCCGCAAACCGACCGCCGCCACCAACCAGCCCCGGCGGCGGGCCGCCCGAGCCACATGAATGGGAAAAGCGCGGTTGCCGGCGATCAGACCGATGGTCTTATTCATCGGACCGGTTACGGCTTGTCCTCCCCTTCCAACAGGGCGAACATCAGGGTCGCCTCCACCGCCGGCTTCCCTTCCACCAGCGCCCGGGTCCGCATCTGACCGGTCTTGGAGCGGAGCTTCAGCACCTCGGCCTCCAGCACCAGGGTGTCCCCCGGCAGGACCGCCCGGCGGAACTTCACATCGTCCATCGCGACGAAATAGGCGTACTTGCCGAGGTTCTCCGCCTTGTTGAGCAGCAGGATGCCGCACAGTTGAGCCAGCGCCTCGATCATCATGACGCCCGGCATCACCGGCCGCTTCGGGAAATGCCCCACGAAGAACTGTTCGTTGATCGTCACATTCTTGATGCCGACCGCCCGCTTGTCCGGCACCATCTCGATCACCCGGTCCACGAGGAGGAACGGATACCGGTGGGGCAGGATCCGCTGGATCGCGTGGATATCCAGCGTGACTGCCTCGGGCTCCACATACTGGGCCAGGATCCCGCTCTCCCGCCCCCGGTCCAGCCACTGCCGGAGCCGCTGGGCAAAGCGGATGTTCAGGGTGTGTCCCGACCGGATCGCGACGACATGCCCGTGGATCGGCCGGCCCATGAGGTTGAGGTCTCCGATCAGGTCCAGCACCTTGTGCCGGACGAATTCGTCGGCGTAGCGCAGGTGGTTGTTGATGACCCGGCCGTTGGACTCCACGACGACGGTGTTCTCGTAGTTGGCCCCCTTCCCCAGCCCGATCTTCCGGAGCTGCTCCACTTCGGAGGCCATGCAGAAGGTGCGGGACGGCGCCAACTCCTTCTCGAAACGCTTGGGGGTCACCTCGTTCGAATAAAACTGGGCCTCAAGGCCCCGGACCGGATAACTGAGGGTGTAGGAGATCTTGAACTTGTCGTCTGGGAAGATCGCGACCGCCGCGTCCTTCTCCTCGACCCAGATCGGCTCCCGGATCTGGATCGGCCGGCGGGGGGCCGGCTGGACCTCGGCGCCGGCCTGCTTGAAGATCTCCAGGAACGGATAGGCCGAACCGTCCAGCCCCGGCACCTCCTCCCCCTGGATCTCCACCAGCAGGTTGTCGATCCCGGCCCCGAAACAAGCCGACATCAGATGCTCGACGGTGTGGACCTCCACCCGGCCGTTTCCGATTGAAGTGCGGCGGGGCCGCTTGGCCGCCTCCAGCACCGAGGTGACCGCCGCCTCGACCGGCTGCGAGCCCCCCATGTCGATCCGCTGGAAACGGATCCCGCTGTTGGCCGGAGCCGGCTTGAACTTGACCCGGACCGGCTTGCCGGTATGCAGGCCGACCCCCTCGACCCGCATGACCCGCTGAATCGTTCTCTGGTTCTCAGCCGCCGGATTGCTCATCAAGACGCCTCTCCAGTTCCTCGATCCGTTTGCGCATCCCCTCGACCGTCTTCAGCAGGTCCGGCAGCCCCTGCAGGGCGGCGTTGACCCGTTTGGCCCGGGCCAGCGGCTTGGCCGGCGTGCCCCAAATCTGGCTGTTGGCCGGGACCGACTTGCTGATCCCCGACTGGGCGCCGGCCATCACATTGTCCCCGACCGAGATGTGGCCGACCACCCCGCACTGTCCGGCCAGCACCACATGGTTCCCCAGGACCGTCGAGCCGGAAACCCCGGCCTGGGCGACCAGGATGCAGCCGACTCCGGTCACGACATTGTGGGCGATCTGAACCAGATTGTCGATCTTGGTCCCCTTGCCGATGACCGTCTTGCCGAAACGGGCCCGGTCAATCGTCACATTGGCCCCGATCTCGACATCATCCTCCACCACGACCGTCCCGATCTGGGGAATCTTGTGGTGAACCCCCTGAACCGTCGCGAAACCGAACCCGTCGGAACCGATGACCGTCCCGGCATGCACGGTCACCCGGTGGCCCAGCGTGATCTTCTCCCGGACCACGACCCCCGGGTAAATCAGGCAATCGTTGCCGATCCGGCTCTCCGGACCGACCGTCGCCCCGCCATGGATCACCGTCCGGTCGCCGATCACCGCGCCGTCGCCGATCACCGCGAAGGGACCGACCGCGGCGTCCCGACCAAGCCGGACCCCCTTGCCGATGTGGGCCTTCCTGCTCACTCCGGTGAAATCCTGACGGATCACCGGAACAAAGAGGCCGGCCAGCTTCGCGAACGCCAGCGACGGATTGTCGGTCTGCACAACCGGCTTTCCGGAAACAACCGCCTCGGGCGAAGCAATGACCGCCGAAGCACGGGTCTGCTCAATCAGATACAGGTACTTGCTGTTGGCAACGAAGGTGATGTCGCCGGGGCGAGCCTCCTTGATGCCGCAGATGCCGGTGATCCGGGTCGTTCCGTCCCCGATCACCTTGCCCCCGACCAAACGGGCAATCTCAGCCAACCGGTAGGACCGGCCGCCGTTCCCCGGCGCCGCCGGGGATGAAGCCGCCGGGCGAACGGCCCGGCGGGATTTCTGTTTGGTCTTGGCGGAAGGCATCGGCTTATCGATTCAGGATTTTCAGGACCTCATCGGTCACATCCAGCGCGTCATCATGGTACAGAACGACCCGGTCGCTGAGCACCAGGTTCAGTCCGGTCTTCTTGGCATGCTCTTCGATTGCCGCCTGAATCTTGTCGATGATCGCCCCGATCGCCTCTTCCTTGCGCTGGCGCAGCGTTCCCTCCACCTGCCGGTCGAACTGGGCCAGATCCTTCAGCTTATCCTCGAACTGCTGGCGCCTGGCGTCGCGGCCCTCCGCGTTGAGGATAATCTCCTCCTCTCGGAGCCGCTGAATCTCGGCGACCCGCTTGTCCCGTTCCCCCTTTCTCTCCTTCGCGTAATGGTCGATCTCCTCCCGATGCTTGGAGGTGCCGCCGTAGCCGTCGAACACCCGCTCCATGTCCACATAGCCGATCCGCAGCGAGGTGCTCCCTCCCTCGGCCGCCCCGGCAACCGGAAAAACCCAGGCAACCAGGAAGGCGGTGAGCAGGGTGAGCGGAAGCGGACGGCCAACCGAAAAAATCCTGCGCATGGACCGGTTCATGGATGACTCCCGTGAATTTAACTAAAACGCGCGACTGGCGGAGAAGTGGAGCCGGCCGGTGTCCTTCTCGTTGTCGGCCGGATTGATCGGCCAGCCATAATCCAGCTTGACCGGCCCGAAGGGGGTCTTGACCCGGACGCCCGCTCCGACGCCGATCCGGAGCTCATCCTGGAACATTTCGCCGGCGCTCGACCAGACATTGCCGGCGTCCACGAAGGCGGCCCCCTTGAGGAAATCCACGATCGGGACCGTGTACTCGGCGTTGAAGACCGCGAGCGCCTCGCCGCCGACCGGGTCATTGGAGTTGGGATCGGTGGGACCCACCCGGCGCTCCTTGTACCCCCGCACCGAATCGGCGCCCCCGGCGAAAAACCGCTCGAAGATCGGCACCGTCTCCGAATCGCCGTAGTTGTCGGCGATCCCGAACCGGGCGCTCAGCTCCAGCACATGATCCTCCCGAATCGGATGGAAGTAGACGCTGTCACTGGCGGTCCACTTCCAGAAGTCCCGGTCGCCGCCCAGCGCCGTTCCGGCCAACTCGACCCCGGTCGCCGCGAGATACCCGGTGTTCGGATTGAAGACATTGTTGCGGGCGTCCCGGGTGAAGGTGAGACCCACCGAGGAAATGGAGTTTTCCCCGATCTCGTCCTTGAGGGCCTGCGAAGCATTGTTGGAGACATCGGTCACCCGGTCGGACTCCAGCCGGTAGCGGAAGAGGAGCTTGTTCTCATCGCTCAGAGTCTTGCCCAGGCGAAGGACCCCCCCCTGGCGCTTGAGCTCAAAGCTGTACCCCTCGCCGCGGGTCCGGACGGTGTTGAACAGGTCGAAACCGAAGAGGTACGGCCGGTCGAACAACCACGGTTCGGTGAAGGAAAGTTCGAAATCGGTCCGCCGGGTCCCCAGCAGCGTCCGGAACCGCAGCTCCTGCCCTCCCCCGACGAAGCTGGGCCAGTTGAACAGATCAAAATTGCGCTGGGTGATCTCGGCGAAGCCGATGAAGTTGTCGACCGAACTGAAACCGCCGCCGAAGGCGAACTCCCCGGTCTTGCTCTCCTTGACGCCGACCTTCAAGTCCCGCTGGTCCGGCCGGTCGGTCGCGGCCGTCTCCAGGGAGACCTCCTCGAAGTAACCCAGGTTGTACAGCCGCTCCTTGGACTTGCGCAGCTTCTGCCCGTCGAAACGATCGCCCGGGTAAAGCCGCAGCTCCCGCCGGACCACGGAGTCCCGGGTCTTGATGTTCCCCTCGATCGAGATCTTGCCGACATAGGAGAGGGAGCCCTCCGACACCTTGTGGGTGATGTCCACCCGGCCGGTGGCCGGGTTGACCGCGGTGTCGCTGTAGACCGAGGCGGTCATGTAGCCCCGGCCGAAGTAGACCGACTGCATTGCGGCGGAGTCCTGCCGCATCCGGTCCTCGCTGAAGGGATCTTCCGTCTTGAGCGCCAGCGCCGCCCGCAAATCCTCCTCCGGAAGGACCGACACCCCCCGCAGGGTCGTCTGCCCCACCAGGTACCGGGGCCCCTCTTCGATCGCAATGTCAATCACAAGAAACCGCCTGTCCTCATCGAAGCTCACCTTGGAGGTCGCCTGAACATCCGGATACCCCTCCAGGCGATAAAGCCCCTTGACCCGCTCCAGATCCTCCTCAAGCACCTCCGGTCGGTAATAGCCGGAGGAGAACCACCACCAGGCCTGCTTGGTCGCCATCCCCTTGAGCAGCTGCTTGTCCCGCAGCTGCTGGTTGCCGGTGAAGCGGATCCGCCGGACCTTGATCTTCGCGTGCTCGTCAATGTTGATGTAGAGCGACACCTTGTTGGCGAGGTCGTCCAGCTTCACCTCGTGGGTGATGTCCACCAGGTAGAACCCCTTGGTGCGGTAAAGTTGGCGAATCTGTTCGATGTCCTCCTTGAGGGTCCGGCGGTCGAGCAGCTCCTGCTCTTTGAGCTTCATCGTCTCCTTGAGTTTGGACTCCCGGAAGTGCCGGGCCCCGGTGATGATGATCGATCCGATCACCGGCCGTTCCTTGACGATGAAGCGGACCATTTTCCCTTCCCGATAGGGCCGAATATCGGCGGTCACATCGGCGAAGAAACCGGTGCCGTAAAGCCGCTTAATGTCCTCATTGACGGTGTCGTTGTTGAAAGCATCCCCCGGGCGGGTTCGGATCCGGGTCAGGATCGTGGTGGTGGCGACGATGGCGTTGCCTTCCACCTCCACGGCGACGACGGTCTCCTGGGAAGCGGCCGGCGCGGCCGATTCGGCGACCGGCCGGCTGTCGGAGGAAGCCGTCTGCTCCTCGGCCCAGGCGGTGGAAGCGGAGAAAAAAACCGTTGAGACAAGGGCGGCCCCGGCAAAAAACCGGAACAGCCGGCTCGTTCTTAGTGGGTTTGCGTACTGCATTTACGGTACTCTAGCACAGCGGCCGGGCGGCCGCAACGGGAAATCAGCGGGAAAATCAGCTTCCCTAGTCTCCCCGCTGGGAGAGGTTCTCGAAGCGGGTAAACTCCTTCAGGAAGGCCAGCGGGACATTGCCGACCGGGCCGTTGCGCTGCTTGGCGATGATCAGCTCGGCCCGGCCCCGGTTCTCATCATTCGGATTGTAGACCTCCTCCCGGAAGAGCAGCAGCACCACATCGGCGTCCTGCTCCAGGGCGCCGGACTCCCGCAGGTCCGAGAGCTGCGGCCGGCGGTTGTCCCGCTGTTCGGTCGCCCGGGAAAGCTGCGAGAGGGCGATCACCGGGACCTTCAGCTCCTTCGCCAGCCCCTTGAGCCCCTGGGAGATCTCGGAGATCTCCTGCTGGCGGTTCTCGGTGCGGGTCCCCCCCCGCATCATCTGCAGGTAGTCCACGATGATCAGCCCGATGTGGTGCCGGGATTTCAGACGCCGCGCCTTGGCCCGCAGCTCCAGCGCCGAGATCGCCGGGGTGTCGTCGATCAGGATCGGCGCTTCCGAGAGCTTGCCCGCGGTGTTGGTCAGCCGAGGCCAGTCGGACTGCGAAAGGAACCCGGTCCGGGCCTTGTGGACATCCACCCGGGCGTGGGAGCAGATCATCCGGTGGACGAGCTGCTCTTTGGACATTTCCAGCGAGAAAATCACGGTCGGGACCCGCTCGACGATCCCCACATGCTCGGCGATGCAGGTGGCCAGCGCCGACTTCCCCATCGAGGGACGGCCGGCCAGGATGATCAGGTCGGCCGGCTGGAAGCCGGCGGTCATGACATCCAGGTCGTGGATACCGGTCGGGATGCCGGTCACCATCTCCTTGCGCTGATAGAGCCGCTCAATCATCTCGATCGAGGCCTGCAGCATTTCCTTGATCGGCACCGCGTTGGTCTCGGCCGAGCGGTTGGTCAGCTCGAAGAGAATCTGCTCGGCCCGGTCGATCAGCTGGTCCACGTCGTCCTGGTTCTCGTAGCACTCCCCGACGATCCGGGTGGAGGCGGAGATCAGATAGCGCAGCATCCCCTTCTCCCGGATGATCTTGGCGTAGTGGGTCATGTTGGCCGCGGTCGGAACGACCGCGGTCAGGGAGGAGAGATAGGCGGCCCCGCCGGCGGCCTCCAACTGGCCGCTCCCCTTGAGCTCTTCGGTCAGAGTCACGAGGTCCACCGGCTTGTGGCGGTGGAAGAGCTGGCTGATCGCCGAGAAGATCAGGCGGTGGCTTTCCTTGTAGAAGAGGTCGGACTTGAGCATCTCCACGCCGACCGGCACCGCCTCCTCGTCGATCAGCATCGAACCCAAGACCGCCATCTCCGCCTCCAGGTTCTGCGGCGGAAGCTTCTCGGTCAGTTGCTCAACCGTCGGCATCGACGACCTTCACCATCAGGCGGGCGGTGACCTCCGGGTGGAGCTTGACCTGGACCGGGTGGTTCCCCAACTCCCCGATCGGGGCGAAATCCACCAGCGCGTGCTTCTCCAGCCGGACCGCGAAGGCATCAGCGGCCGCGGCCGCGACATCCTTGGCGGTGACCGCCCCGTGGAGCTTCCCCTGGGCCCCGAGCGCCGCCTTCACCGTCACCACCTGTCCGTTGAGCTTCTCCGCCAGGGCGCGGGCCTGAGCCCGCAGCGTCTCCGCCTGGCGCAGCCGCTGCCGGGCCTTCATGTCGGCGGCCGACTGGTTGCCGGCGGTGGCCGGCACCGCCAACCCCTGGGGAATCAGGAAGTTCCGGGCGTAACCATCCTTGACCTCCAGGGTCTGGCCGGCCTTGCCGATTTTCGGAACCTCCCGCGTCAGGATCACCCGCATCGGATCAAAACGGGACTTCCCGGCTCTCTTCTTCCCCGCCGGAGTCCCCGCCGTCGGGGGGCAGATCCCCCTCCGGCCCCGGCGCCTGTTGATCTCCGGCATCGGGCGCAGCGGACTGATACCCCTCCCCGCCGCCTCCGCCGGATCGGGCCCGCCCCAGGAACTGGATGTTCTGGGCGACCACCTCGATCATCGACCGCTTCTGCCCGTCGGGCGTCTCCCAGGAGCGGGAGGCCAGGCGTCCCTCGACGAAGCAGGGGGAGCCCTTGGTCAGGTACTCCCCGACCAGCTCCGCCTGCCGGGCCCAGGAAACGACCCGCACGAAACAGGTTTCCTCCCGCTTCTCTCCCGAAGCGGTCTTGTAAACCCGGCCGGAGGCCAGCGTGAAGGTGGCCACCGCGGTGCCGCTGGGGATGTAGCGCAGCTCCGGGTCCCGCGTCAGATTGCCGATCAGAAAGACCTTATTCAGATTCGCCATCATTCACCCCCGTTGATGTTTCGGCCGACACCTTCCCGGCCAGTCCCAACCCCAGGCGAAGCAGGGCGCCGGAGGCGACGACGGTCCGCCGAAGCCCGGCCACCTGATCGGGCGCCAGTTCAAGCAGCACCTGGATCATCTGCGCCTCCGATGCCTTGCCGATCTTGTAGGCCAACGGCCGCTTCCCCAGGCGGTTCACCGCCTGGACGCTGCCGCCGGCGCGGCCGGCCGCCTCGGTGAACTGTTTCTCCGCCTTCGAAAGGGTCTCCTCATTGGCCGACGGATCAACCAACAACAGGGCCTCATATTCACGCGTCAATCCCGACATCACGCCTCTCCTCTCATCCATTGAAACGGTTCATCGCCTGTTCCAGCCCCTCCGCCGCCCAGCAGACGGCCGCCGCCTCCGCGCGAGCCAGGCCGGCCTCCACGGCATCGGCTTCCTCGGGCCGGAACGGTCCCAATACAAAATCGGTCAAATCGGCCGGCAAGGGAGCGTCTCCCGCGACCCCCACCCGCAGCCGGGGGATCCGGTCGGTGGCCAGCGCGTCCAGAACCGACTGAAGTCCGTTGTGACCGCCGGCTGAGCCGTCACCCCGCACCCGGACCGTCCCGAGCGGAAGCGCCGCATCATCCAGGATGATCAGGAACCCCTCCGGCGGGGCCGAAAACCGCTCGGCGAGGCAGCGGACCGCCTCTCCGGAATCGTTCATGAAGGTTTCCGGTTGAACCAGCCGGATCCCCTGCCCCTCCACGGAACCGGTTCCCGACCGGGAGCGGCAGCACCGCTCTGAGAGGGAGATGCCCCACCGCCGGCTCAACCGCTCGACCACCTCCCAGCCGGCGTTGTGGCGGGTGCCGGCGTAACGGGGGCCGGGATTCCCCAACCCCACAATGATCCGGGGAGCAGGGGTTATTCCTTCTTCTCCTTCTTGTCTTCCTTGGCCCGCTGGTCCGCCTCCTTCTTCTCCTTCTTGGCGGCATCCTCGACGGCCAGCTCTTCCTTCGACTTCTGCTTGAGGACCTCCGGCTCGGCGGTCTCGGCGGCCGCGGCCTCCTCGGGTGTGGACGCCTCCTCCGCCTTCGGCGGCACGCAGGCCACCACCACCTGCTCCGGATCGGTCTTGAGGGTCACCCCCTCCGGCAACGGGACCTCCCTGGCATGCAGCGACTGGTTGAGTTTCAACCCCTCGACATGCAGGACGATCCCCTCCGGAATCTCGGTCGGAAGACACTCCACTTCCAACTCCCACCGGATGTGCTCGAGCATCCCCCCTTCCTGCTTGACGCCGACCGCCTCCCCCTTGACCTCCAGGGGCACGGTCACAACGACCCGCTTCGTCAGGGAGATGTGGTGGAAGTCCACATGGATCACATCGTGGGTCACCGGATCATGCTGAATCTCCCGGAGCAGCACCGGGGTATCCTTGCCGGCCTTGCCCCCCTTCTCCAAACGCAGGGTGACCAAGAGACTCTCCCCGCTGTGCTGATGCAGCAGCCGGCCGAGGGTGCGGCCCGACACCTGCACCGGGACCGATTTCTCCCCCTCGCCGTAAATGATGCCGGGAATCCAACCGGACCGGCGCAGCCGGCCCATCTCCCGCGTTCCTGAAGTTTCCCGGACCGACCCTTCCAAGATCAATTGTTCCCGTTTTTTGCTCATTGAAGGCTCCTTAAACCCGTTCTTCCCATTGCTCGTGAAACAGGACCGCGATCGATTCCTCTTCATGGATCCGCCGGATCGCCTCGGCGAACAGCGGCGCCACCGAGAGCACCTTGACGCGATCCATCCGGCGCTCCTCGGGAATTGGAATCGAGTCGGTCACCACCAGTTCCTTCAAGTCCGATTGATTGAGGCGCTGCGCGGCCGGACCGGCCAACACCGGATGGGTGATCGCCGCGCGCACCTCCCGGGCGCCGGCCTCCTTGAGGGCCCGGACCGCCTGCACAAGGGAGCCGGCCGTCGAGACCAGGTCGTCCACAATCAGGGCGTTCCGGTCCCGGACATCCCCCATGATGTCCATGACCTCGGTCTCCACATGATTGATCCGGCGCTTATCGATCATCGCCAGGGCCGAGCGGAACCGCTTGGCGTAGGCCCGGGCCATCTTGATCCCCCCCACATCCGGGGAGACGATCACCCAGTCCTCCATCTTGTGCCGCTCATTGAAATAATCAACGAAGGTGTTGACCGCGAAGAGGTGGTCCAGCGGGATGTCGAAGAACCCCTGGATCTGCCCGGCGTGCAGGTCCATCGTCAGCACCCGGTTGGCGCCGGCCCCGGTGATCAGATTGGCCACCAGCTTCGCGGTGATCGGCACCCGGGGCTGGTCCTTGCGGTCCTGCCGGGCGTAGCCGTAGTAAGGAAGCACCGCGGTGATCCGCCGGGCGGAGGCCCGCCGCAGGGCGTCCAGCAGGATCAACAGCTCCATCAGGTTGTCGTTGACCGGCGGACAGGTCGGCTGGACGACGAAAACATCCCGCCCCCGGACATTCTCGTTGATCTTGACCCGAACCTCCCCTTCGGAGAACCGGCCGACGGTCGCGTCCCCGACCGAAATCTCCAGATGGCGCGCCACCGCCTGCGCGAAGGCCGGATTGGCGTTGCCGCAAATGATCACCGGTGGATTTTTCTTCGTCACCCTATTTTTTCCTCCGAGCGCCGCCGCGCCGCGACCGGGTCCGGCGGCGCATGATCCCCCGAACCCGGGCCAGATCAGCCCGCGTGTTGATCCCCATGAACTCCCCGACCGCCCGGGTCGGCGCGGTCGCCAACCGCCGCCGGCCCCGCACCAGAAAATCGATCGCGTCGGTCAGGTAATACTCGCCGTTGGCCGCCGGCCGGATCCGCTCCATCGCGCCGGCCAGCGCCCGGGCGTCAAAACAGTAGGCGCCGACATTGATCTCCCGAATCCCCCGCTGCCGGGGAGAGGCGTCCGCCTCCTCCACGATCCGAAGCAACCGGCCCGACCGGTCCCGGACAATCCGGCCGTAGCCGGTCGGCCGCTCTACCTCGGCGGTCAACAGCGTGGCCGCCGCCCCGGACCGACGATGGGCCCGGATCAGTCCCCGGACCGTCTCGGCGGTCAACAGCGGGGTATCGCCGTACAGAACCACCAGATCCCCCCGGAACCCTTTGAGCTCCGGCAGGGCCTGCTGAACCGCGTGCCCGGTCCCCTTGAGTTCCCGTTGGACCGCCACGGCCACCGAGCCGTTGAACTGTTTCCGGACGAGCTCCGAGCGGTAGCCCAAGACGGCGACCACCTTCCGGACCCCCGCTCCCCGCACCGCCGCCAGCACATGGCCGATCAGCGGCTTGCCGCAAAGGGTGTGCAGCACCTTCGGAATGCGGGAACGCATCCGGGTGCCGTCCCCGGCGGCCAGGATCACGGCCGCCAGACCGCCGGTCCTACGCGACCGCCCGGTCGCCATCCCGGCGCAGCACCCGCTGGGGCGGCGTCCGCTTCTCCACCGTCTCGGCCGTCACGATCACCTCGGCCACATCCGTCTGAGACGGCAGATCGTACATCAGGTCCATCATGAGCTCTTCCAGGATACCGCGGATCGCCCGGGCGCCGGTTTTCTTGACCAGCGCTTCGCGGGCCACCGCCGCCAGCGCCTCCGGCGTGATCGTGAGCTTCACCTGCTCCAGTTCAAAGAATTTTTCGTACTGCCGAACGATCGCGTTGCGGGGCTCCACCATGACCTGAACCATCTCCGCCTCGGTCAACGGCGCGAACGGAGCGGTCACCGGAAACCGGCCAACAAACTCCGGAATCAGCCCGAAGCGGATCAAGTCCTCCGGCTGCACCTGCTTGAGCAGCGTCCCGACATCCTCCTCGGAAACCCGCCGGGGACCCCCATCCCCATGAAAACCGATCACCTGGCGGCCCACCCGCCGGGCAATCACCCGCTCCAGTCCGGAGAAGGTGCCGCCGCAGATGAACAGAATGTTCGAGGTGTCGAACTGAATGTATTCCGACTGGGGATGCTTGCGCCCCCCCTGGGGCGGAATGCTGGCGACCGTCCCCTCGACGATCTTGAGCAAGGCCTGCTGCACCCCCTCCCCGGAAACATCCCGGGTGATCGAGACATTCTCCTGGGTCTTGCCGATCTTGTCGATCTCGTCGATGTAGACGATGCCGGTCTGCGCCCGCTTGACATCGAAATGGCAGTTCTGCATCAGCCGCAGCAGGACATTTTCCACATCCTCCCCGACATAGCCGGCCTCGGTCAGCGGGGTCGCGTCGCAGATCGCGAACGGCACATCCAGGATCTTGGCCAGCGTCCGGGCCATCAGGGTCTTCCCCGAACCGGTCGGGCCGATCAGCAGGATATTGGACTTCTCCAGCTCCACATCGGTCAGGGTGGGCGCGGCCCAAAGCCGCTTGTAGTGGTTGTAGACCGCCACCGCCAGCTGCCGTTTGGGCAGTTCCTGCCCCACAATGTACTGGTCCATCTGGGCCTTGATCTGGGCCGGTTTCGGCAGCTCCCGAACCGAGGCGGCCCGCTTCGGCGCCTCGGCGGTGTCCTCCTCCTTGGAGAGGATCTGGCCGCAGAGCTTCACGCAGAGGTCGCAAATGTAGACCCCGCCGGGTCCGCTGAAAAGCTTGCGGATCCGTTCGCGGCCCCGGCCGCAGAAGGAACACCGATCTCGTCCTGTCGTCATCGCATGAGGTCCCCGGGTGGGAGCGTCATTGTAGCAGAAAAAGCGGGCCCGGGAAAGTTCCCGGGCCCGCGGAATTACCCGTTCAGCCGATCTTACGCGCTGGCCTCAGAGAGCCGCTTCACATTGGAAGCCTGCTCACCCTTGGGGCCGTTGGTGACATCGAACTCCACCGCCTCCCCTTCCTTCAGGGTCTTAAAACCAGCCGCCTGAATCGCCGAGAAATGGACGAAAACGTCCTTCCCGTTCTCCGGGGTGATGAAACCATACCCCTTCTGATCACTGAACCACTTCACAGTGCCTTTTGCCATATCGAAATTGGATAACCTTCCTTTCTTCGATGGCTGCCGATCCCCGCCTGCCCACGGCAGGCGCTTTGGATCCGCGGGGGCCCCAAACAAGAAACGACCGGCGCCTAAGTAAGAGCGACCAGTCGTTTATTCGCCTTGATTGTGCTCCTGCACAGCCACTTCAAACTTACTTATTGCAGGTCTGAGTGTACCAAATTGGACCGGAATGTCAAGCGGAATTATGTATAATGGGCTCTCCATGAAACTGACGCCCACGAATCCCCCCCGCCGCTTCCAGGTGGGAAACCCGGAACGACCGATCACCCTCTCCGAATGCGCCCGGATCACACTGGCGCCGGATGAACTGATCACCCTGACCACCCCGGCCGGCGCCGAGGTGGACATCACCCGCAAGGCCTGGGGGTTCTACGGGACCCCTTCCCTAAATGACCGGCTGCCCCGTTTCGGGCTGCGGGCAGCCCTGGTTCGAGACGACGGCCAGAAGTACTTCATCCACCTGGTCGAACGGGCGATGCAGGCCGACTTCGAGACTTATCTCAAGCAACAGGGCTACCGGGTGGTCCTCTGGCTGGACGACACCGAAGCGCTGAAGAAGCTGGCGGGGTAGCGGCTCGAACTACAGCCGGCGCTTGATGTCGGTCAGCAGCGCCTGGGCCGGGTCCTGTTCCCCCATCCCCACCCGGATCTCGACGCGGACCGCCTTCTTGCCGGTCTCGAAACAGTCCACCGCCACCTTCCGGTGGGCAGCGTCCTCGCCCCGCAGCTGAGTCACTTCCGTTTTCTTCACCTCGTCGGTCAGGGTGATTTTGCGGGCCTTAAAAGCGCTCTTGACCGCCGCAACTGCCCGGTCCCGGGTGACCGTCTCCTCGGAGATCACCTTTCCCCCCTGCCAGAGGGCCGTCCCGCCGGCACCGGCGCCGACCAACAAAACGGCGCAGCCGCTCACCGAGATCACCCCGGCCGCCAGCAACCCGATCGTCAGAAACCGTTTCAGCATCGTCGCCTCCTTCCTGAAACTAACAGGACCGGCCAAACAACCAGGAAAACCGCTCCGCCCGTTTCGGGAGGGGCCGGGCCGCTGCCCGCTCGGCCAAGGCCCGGTACCGATCCGCCAGCTTCCCCAGGTATTCCTGCGCCTCGGCGCCGGCGGAAGTCAGACCGGTCAAGGCCCGGACATTCCACAGGCCGACCAGATGTTCGATGATCTCGGCGTAGTCCCGGGCGGTGTAGACGCCGATCCGCTGGGCCACCGCCGAGAAACGATCGAACAACCCCTCCCCGCCGTCGCTCATCCGCCGGGCCGGCATCGCCACCACATGCCGCATCATTTCCGCGAAAGCAACCATCGCGCCGGAGGGATCCACCTCGAAGATCTTCGAAACGAACCGCTTGTAGGCCTCCTCATGGCGGGACTCGTCTCCCGTCACCAGCGCGCAGATTTTCCCCAGCAAAGGGTCGCCGCTCTCGTTGGCCAGCCGGGCGGTGTTGCCGTGCGAAATCTTCGTCGCCCGCTCCTGAAAGGAGGTGTAGACCAGTCCCCGGTAGGTATCGTTTCCGGTCCCCGGATCGAAACCGTTGCGCAACAGATGCTGGGTCGTCACCTCGACCGCCCGCAAGTCCACCCGGCCGGTCAGGTACAAATAGCGCGACAGGATCTCCCCGTGCCGGTTCTCCTCGGCGGTCCAGCCGCGGGTCCAGAGGGCCCAGCCGTCCTCCGACGCGCCGGTCGCGTCGGTCACCCCCGGGTGCCGGTTGAGCATGGTCTGATAGGCCGGCAACGCCTCCTCGGTCACGGTGTTGCCGACCAGCACAACCAACAGACCATCGGGGACCGCTCGCGCCTGCTGCCGCAGCCGCGCCACCGCCTCGGGCCACCCCTCCCCGGTCATGTCCGGGAGGACATCCGATGGCTGCCAGCTCTCCTCAACACTCTTAAGCAGGGAGAGGTTCTCCCGGGCAAACGGCTCAAGCCCCCTGATCACTTCAGCGTGGGCCTGAATCACCGTTTGATCCGGAAGATCACTCATCCTTCAGCCCCTCCGCCGGCGCTGAGGACCGCCGTGAGAGCGCCGGGAGGCGCCGCCCGAAGGATGGGCCGTCCGGCCGCGGGGACGGCCGGAGCCGCTCCGGCGGCCGCTGGAAGCCGGCCCGGACCGCCGAGAGCCGCGGGGAAGCTCCGCCTGGAAGCTGCCGTCGAAGTCGGGCAAATTGACTCGAGGCAGCGGATGCCCCAGGGTCTTTTCGATATCCTGAATCAATTCCGTTTCCGCCGGGCTCATCAGGGTGAAGGCATCCCCGGTCGCCTCCGCCCGAGCGGTCCGGCCGATCCGGTGGATGTAATCTTCCGGCTGATGCGGCACATCGTAGTTGATCACATGGCTGATCTCATCAATGTCGATCCCCCGAGCGGCGATGTCGGTCGCCACCATCACCTGGCTCTTCCCCGCCCGGAACCGCTCCAGGGCGAAAAGCCGCTGGTCCTGGCTGCGGTCGCTGTGGATCACCGAGGCCTGCACTCCCCGGCGGATCAGGTTGCGGGCCACCTCATCGGCCGAGCGCTTGGTCCGGACGAAGACGATCACCGAGACCAGTTCCTCCCCCCGCAGGAGCTTCAGCAGCAGGTCGGTCTTCCGATCGGACGCCACCGGATAAACCGCTTGGCGGATTCCGACCGCCGCGATCGGCTTGGCGTCAATCTGGACGGTCACCGGATTTTTCAGCATCTCATGGGTGAGTTTCAGGATCTCCGCCGGCATCGTGGCCGAGAACATCAGGCTCTGCCGCTGGGTCGGAAGGAGGCAGATGATCTGGTGGATATCCGGCAGGAAACCCATGTCCAGCATCCGGTCCGCCTCATCCAGCACCAGCACCTCCAGGTCCTTGAACTCGATCCGGCCGGAGAAAACATGGTCGAGCAGCCGGCCCGGCGTCGCTGAGATGATGTCCACCCCCCGCTCCAGCGCGGCGATCTGGTGCTGCATCGGCGCCCCCCCAAAGATCGCCTCTCCCTTCAAATGCACATAGCGGGAGAGGGACTTGAGATGCTCCATGATCTGGAGAGCCAGCTCCCGGGTGGGGGCCACGATCATCGCCCGGACATTCGGACCGCTGGGCTTGCGCATCAGCCGGTCCAGAATCGGCAGCACGAAGGCGGCGGTCTTGCCGGTGCCGGTCTGGGCGCAGCCGATCAGATCCTTGCCCTGCATGATGTGGGGAATCGCCCGGGCCTGAATGGGGGTGGGAGAACGGAATCCGAGCTCCTGGATTCCCTTCAACAGGTCGGGATGGAACCCGAACGACTCAAAGGTGACTGTGTTGTCCAGCTCTGCCATGAGGGGAACATTATAGCAGAGGGCGGAATCGCCCGGGGGCAAACCGAACGACCCCGCCCTCCAACGGTCCAGGCGCCCCCCTAACGGGAAAGCGCGATCGACTCGATCAGTTCGGCGATCTGGCGGTCCTCCGGGCTGCAGGCTCCCTCATCGGCGCCCGAATGCCGACGGGCCGCCGCGACCGCGATGTCCTTGAGTGAGAGGATGCCGACCAGCATCCCGTTGCTGACAACCGGCAGCCGATGGACCGCGGCCGTCTCCATCAGCCGGACCGCCTCATCCAGATCCGACTCCGGCGCGATCACACGGGGCTGAGGCCGCATGCAGGCCTCCAGAGATACCCGGCTCGGCGGCGCGTCCTCTTCCAGCAGCTTCAGGGCGATGTCTCGATCGGTCACGATCCCAACCAGCCGCTTGGTCTTGTGGCTCTCCACCACCGGAACGCAGCCGCAGTTCTTCTGCCTCATGATCTCCAGCGCCGCGGTGCAATCCTCCTTCGGCGTGCAGGCGCGGGGACCGGAACACATCAACTCGATGATTTTCATTTTATCGCCTCCTCACTTTATGGATGGCCGTCCTTCTCGAATGGATCCGGGGAACCAGGACCGGCTGCATTCCCCAACCGTTTTCCGCGTCCTCTTCACAGAGGCATCCCAGATCCCTCGCGCATCGCCTGCAGCAGTAAATTTCTCCGGCCTGATGGCAGCCGGCGGTATGCCACAATTCCCGCTCCTTCCCGCAGCCGGAACAGACCTCGGCCTGATCGAACAGCCCGCCATGCAGATCCACGCCGCCGTTGAACATGGTTGTCCCCTCCTCCGTTGACCGAGCTTCCATCCTACCTTTCCTGACTGCCTGGAGCGGAAGCTCCTTCCGGCAGAATCTCGATCGTCCGGGCCAACCGCTGATCCCCTTCCGAAACCGCCTCCACCTCCACTTGCTGTCCGACCTTCAGCGCCTCCGCCTTGGCCGGCCGCCCTTCCTGGAAGACGGTCGTCCGGGGAGACTCAATCGTCAGGGATTGCACCTGCCCCTGCTCGTCCGTCAGCTTCAAGACCGGCGGCGTCGCATCCAGGTCGAGCATCGTGATCGCTCCCTGAAACCGCGTCGCCGGCGCTACCTGCCCGAACCCGGGGGTCACCGGCAGCAACGCCAGTCCCAAGGCGATCCCCAAAGCCGCCATCTTCGATGTTTTCATCTCTCACCTCCCTTGGCTGGATTTCCATTGGAACCGTCCACCACCGTTGCAAGCGTACCGGAAGCATCTAACGGAGAGATGAAACCAACATGACGGTACTGTCATCCCGCTGTCACAAGGGGAGAGACCAACAAGAGAAACCTTGGGGACGCTCCGGAAAGGGACACTCCTCAACACCGCTGATCTGCCCTACCGGTCCTAACACATGCTTGCCCGGATTAGTTGATTCGTGCTATCATTATTGCAGATAAACTAAACTAATTGCTTTCTAAATTATGCCCAGACTTGCCAGACAACCAAGCCCCTCCGGCATTTACCACATCCTGGCTCGAGGCCACAACCGAATGCCCATCTTTCGGGCGGACGCGGATTATAGACATTACCTTGACCTCTTGGCTCGATTCAAAAAGAAGATCCCCTGCCGCTGCTATCATCTCTGCCTGATGCCCAACCACCTTCACTTCCTCCTCCAAGCTGAACTCGTCGATCATGTCACTGCGATGATGCGTCGCCTCCAGCAGGCCTTTCAACTCTATTGGCGCAAGCAATACCGTCTGGTCGGACACCTCTGGCAAGGCCGCTTTAAAAGCTTGCCCATTGATACGGAATCCTACCTCCTGGAATGCGCCCGCTACATCGAGCGTAATCCCATCCGAGCCAAACTCTCCGCAACCCCCGAAGCTTACCCTTGGTCCAGCGCCCAAATCTATCTGCGGGGACCTCGCAAAGGATGGGAGTTTCTCGATCTCAGCCCAGCTTATCGTAGCTTCGGGAAAAGAAGTCAAACACAAATCAAGCACTATCGAAATTTCCTGCTGCAACCCCGGCCCTACGACCGCTTGGTCGATGCTCAATTCAATCAACTCACTTAATTCGTAACCTAGGACTGTCCCCCTGCGGAGCGTCCCCAAAGCCGCTTTCGTAACCTAGGACTGTCCCCCTGCGGAGCGTCCCCAAAGCCGCGTCCCCAAAGCCGCCCCCAAAGCCGCCTGCCCCTAGGAAGGCCCCACCATGATTCGGCGCTGAATCCGGCGGAAGAGGCCCGTCCTGGCGGCCAGGAAAAGCAGCCCGGCCGCCAAGGCTTTGAGAAGCGGCCCCTGGGCGACAATCAGACCGGCGATCGGCCGCTGGAGCCGCTGGATCTCCCGGACCTCCGGCTCCCGCAGCGCCTGCACCCGGCCGAGCGCCTCCTTCGAACAGTCCCCGCTCCGAAGACAGTCGGCGATCACCTCAGCCGCCGTGATCGCCGTCCCGACGGCCACGGAGACCCCGATGGCCCCGGCCGGCGAGCAGGTGTGAGCCGCGTCCCCCACCAAGATCAGCCCGTCCTGAGCCCATTGCTTGACCCGATCGGCTTTCGCCGCCAAGACAGAGAACAGCTTAAAATTGGTCAATCCCTCGGCGAAATCGCGAAAGATCGGGTGGGCGTCCAGCAGCTCCTTTCGGAGCGAATCAATCCCCGCCTCCCGGTAACGGACGAAGCCGCCGGGCTCCACCAGCAAACCACATTGGATGTGATCCGGATATTTGGGGAGGATGAGGTAATTGTGATTCGCCGACAGGAAGACCCGCACCGTATTGTCGTATCCCTTCGGCTTGGGGATCGTGAACCAGATGACATCAAAATCGTGCTCTTCAACCGCCAGCTCAAACCCGCCCCGCCGCCTCAAGACCGACACCCGCCCCTCGGCCCCCACGCTGACCCTGGCCCTCACCCGAACCGGCCGGCCTTCAAGCAACGCCTCCAGTCCAACCGTCCGACCTCCCTCCCGGATCGGAGCCCGGGCGGCGGCGTTAAACCAGATTTCAAAATTCGGAAATGCCTTCGTCTGATCCAGGAGGGCCCCCAGCAGGACCGGCTGCGGCATCCAAAGGATGAACGGCGCCTCGGGGCTCAACTGGGAGACACGGAACCGCGCGGCGAGACGCCGGCGGATGATCAACTCAAAACCATCCAGCTTCAGGTGGGGGTACCGCTGCAGGGACTCAAAGAGCCCGACCCGCCGCATCATTTGCACAAACCGGGGCATCAGGACATCGCCCCGATACTCCCGATCGAAGTTCTCGTGCCGCTCTAAAACCAGCACCCGGAATTTCTGCCGCGCCAAAAGCAAGCCTAGGACCATCCCGGCTGGGCCGGCCCCGGCAATGCAGACATCCACTTCCCTGTCCATACCGCCATTCTAACCCAGGGAAAAGTTGCCCCGCTAGGACTCGGCGCCTCGCCCGGCTCCCCGCCACTTCGTTCCGGGTCGCCAGGGGGCTCGGTCGGCCACTCGGCCTCACTTCGAGTCCTAGCCGAAAAAAAGTTGCCCCGCTAGGACTCGAACCTAGATACCCAGATCCAAAATCTGGTGTCCTACCATTGGACGACGGGGCACATGGCTATTGGTTTTGATGGGCGGCGTAAGCCGCTAAAACTTGCTTTTGGATCTCGGCGCGGAGTTCCGGCGTGATCGGATGGGCGATGTCCCAATGCTCCCCGGCCGGGTCCTCCTGCCCCTCCCCGCCGTGGTCCATCGGCCGGTCGGAGGGGTTCAGCGCCCCGCCGCACTGGTTGCAGAACCGGCTGCGGGCGGCGTTGTGGTAGCCGCACCGTTCGCAGGGGCTTTGGCCGCGCTGGGAAGGCATCGCGACGAAGAGGCCGCGCGGTCCCTCCAGAATGCGAAGGGAACGAACCACAAAGGCGTCGTCGAAAGTGATCGCGGCGTAGGCCTTCAAGCGGCCCCCCGGCCGCCCGGTTTCGATGGGATAGATCCGGATGTCTGTGATGTCCATACGCGCCAAGTCGGATGCTGTTTGGAGAGCCGTTCCATCGCCCCGGCCGCCGGCTCGCGCCCATCGCACAAGGCGAAGACGGTCGAGCCGCTTCCGGAAACCATCGGGCGCTTGAGCCCCGCTTCCTCGAGGGCCCGTTTGACCCCGGCGACCGCCGGGAACAACCGCTCCACCGACGGCTCCAGCGCGTTGTACAGATGGGGACGGATCCGCTCAACCCGGCCGGTTTTAACCGCTTCGCTGAGGAGTCTAGCATCGGGGTGGAAGGGGGTCAAGACATGCCCCCGGTAGACAGCCGCGGTCGGGATCGGGAAGTCCGGCTGGACCAGCAGATGCCGGAGCCGGACGGAAAAATCGGCCGGAGCGATTTTATCCCCCCGCCCTTCCCCCCAGGCAAAGGGAACATCCGCCAGGAAAAAGGGAACATCCGCCCCCAGCGTCCGGGCCAGATCCAGGAGGGCCTTGGGATCCACCCCCCCACCAGTCATCTCCTGCAATCCCGCGAGAACCGCCGCCGCGTCGGAGGAGCCGCCTCCCAAACCGGCCGCCATCGGGATCCGCTTGGTCAGGGTGATCTCCACTCCCAGCGGTTTGCCCAGCAAAGCCTGATACCCCTCGGCGGCCCGAACCGCCAGGTTGCTCCGATCCGCCGGCAAGGCCGGATCGCTGCAGCGGCATCGGATCTGCGAGCCGGGGATCGGGCGCAGCGCCACCTCGTCGGCCAGATCGATCCGCTCAAAGAGGGTTTTTAAGGTGTGGTACCCGTCAGGCCGTTTTTCAAGGGTGTCGAGGAAAAGGTTGACCTTGGCGAAGGCCGGACGGATGACCGGCGGGGTCACCGGAGCGGCTGGACTTCCGGGGCGGGCCGGTTGAGGTAAAGCGGCAGCTTCTCCCCCGGCACCTGCCAAGTCGTCTGGGTCTTCAGATCAAAGAGCCACAGGCCGCCGGGGATCTCCACCTGGTAGATGTCGGCCACCTTCGCGGTGGTCTCGGCGAAGAACTGGGCCACATCCTGCTCCCCGGCCTCGACCGGAGGAGCGGCCGGCCTCTTCCAGAACTGCCACCCAACCTTCCCTTCCGGCGGGACCGCATCCGGCTTGGACTGGGTCCCTTTCTTGCTGACCGGCTCCGGCTCCGCCTCAGGAAACGGCTCGAAAGCGGAAAGGGCCCTGTCCTTGATTTGGGCCGCCAGGAACTGCTTTAAACTCACCGGTTCCAGATAAAACTTCCCGGACCATTGTTCGGCCGGTCCCCAGACGGTTCGCAGCCCCTCCGGCAGGGTCCCATCCGGAAGCCACCGGATATCGGCCAGCGCCCCAACCGCCCCCTGGGTCAAAACCCGTTCCTGACCGAGCCGGTTGACGGTGAAGAGGACCGCCCCCTCCGGCTCCGTCGGGACGAAGACCTGGACCTCATCGGAACCGGTTTGCAGGACCGGCCAGGTCCCCTCCCCTTCCAGCAGATCCCCGGCCTGAAGCCCCAAATCTTCGGAGGCGGCGAGAATTCGGGCCGAAAGCTGCTGAAAACGCCTGATGTCCCCCACATAATCCCGCAGCAGCTCGGTGACCGGCCGCCGGTCCCGAAGATCGGCGAGGAAATCCCCCACCGTCTGCCGGGCGGTCTCCTCGGGAATCACCCGGACATCCACCCATCTTCGGCTGCCGTATTCCGTGTAGGAGAATTGCTGAGCAAAATAGAGCTTGGTGTCCAGCGCGTAGGTGATATAGATCAAGTCCCTGCTCACGGCGGAATCTCGAACAATGGCGACGAGAAATTCCACATCGGAATCGCTTGACAGAACAACCCGATGGATCGCCTCGAAAACATGCCGCAGCCGCTTCAGGTGCTCGCTCTCATCCGCTTGCCGGACATACGGCCGCTCCTTCGGGGCCTTCACAAAGGGACGGTAGGAAAAAAACTGGAGGTGAAGCTGATCGTCGGAGAAATCCTCCTGGATCAGAAAGGGAGCCGGCTGGGACCCGCTCCCGCTCATCATGCTCAAATCCATCAAAATGCCCGGAATGTCAACCAGCACGCCGAAGGTATTGCCGGCCTGGGCCGCCTTCGCCTCCAGACCGTATTCCGTTCGGCAAAGCTCCTGGACGGATTCGACCAGCCGCTCCTTAGGATAGGTCGGAGCCATCGGACTGCAGGCGGAAAGGAGGGCCGCGGCCGTGAGAGCGGAGGCCCAAGCGGAGCGGCGGATCATCAGATCAATCGGCCGCCTTGGGATCGGCCAGCTGCTTGCGGGACTGGCCGAACTCGGCGAAAATCGCCTCGATCTCGTCGTACTCCAGTTCCTCCTTCTTCAGGAGCTCCTGGGCGAACCGGTCCAGAATTTTCCGCTCGGTCTTCAGCAGCTTCTCCACCTCGGCGGCGCAGTCGGTCAGAATCTTGTTGGTCTCCTGATCCAACTCCCGTTTGGTGTCCTCCGAGATCATCACCGCCCAGGCCACCCCGTCCTGCCCGGCGGCGCTCATCCAGTCGCCGATGTAGCGGCCCCCCATCCCCAGCCGCCCCACCATCGCCCGGGCGATCGAGAAGGCGTGCCGGAAATCGGACGCGACCCCGTCGGAGGTGACGCCGAAGACCACCTTCTCCGCGACATAACCGGCCAGGGAGACCTTGATGTCGGCCAGGAGCCGCTCCCGACTGTGGGTGTGCAGTTCCTCCCGGGCCCGGGGCTGGACCATCCCCAGCGAATCCCGGCGGGCGATGATCGACGCCTTGAAGACATCGTCAGTCGGGTGGATCAGGTAGGTCGTGACCAGGTGCCCCCCCTCATGGTAGGCAATCAGCTTGCGCTCCCCCTCGGTCATCGACTTGCGGTGCTTGACTCCCAGCTCGATCCGGTCCATCGCCTCGGAGAGGTCCTTGTAGGCAATCACATCCCGGCCGTTCCGGGTGGCGATCAGCGCCCCCTCCTTGACGATGTTCTCGATGTCGGCCGGCGACTTGTAGACCGACCAGCGGGCCAACCGCCCCACATCGATGTCCGGTTCCGCCTTGACCTTGCTCAGGTAGTACTCGAAGACCTCCTTGCGCCCCTCCAGGTTCGGGCGATCCACATAGATCTTCCGGTCGAAGCGGCCGGGCCGCAGCAGCGCCACATCCAGCGAGGATTCCGGCGCGTTGGTGGCGCCGATCACAACGACATTGGCATCGGTGTCCTGAATCCCGTCCATCTCCACCAGGAGGGAGTTCAGGGTGGAGTTGGTCTCGATACTCCCCCCCCAGCCAAAGGTCCGGTTCCGGCCGATCGCGTCCACCTCGTCAATGAAGATGATCGCCGCGCCATGGATCTGCGCCAGCCGGCGGGCGTCCCGGAAGATCCGCCGCACCCGGGAGGAGCCGACCCCGACGAAGATCTCCACGAAGTCGGAGGCGGCCATCGAGATGAAGGGGACTTTCGCCTCGGTCGCGATCGCCTTGGCCAGATAGGTCTTGCCGCAGCCGGGCGGCCCCTGCATCAGGAGTCCCCGGATCGCCTTGCCGCCGATCTGCTGGACCCGGCGATGGTCCTTGAGCAGCTGGACCATCTCTCGGGCCTCCTCCTTGGCCTCGTCAATCCCGATCACATCCTTGAAATGGACATTGATCAGCTCCCCGATGATCTTCTTCTTCTTCTGCCGGGACATGAGGCCAAACATCAGGGAGACATAAATCAGGGCGGAAATGATGGAACTGATGATGATGATCAGGAACCAGAGCGGCATGAAGGAAAGCTGCTGCAGGCGGTAGAAGGACTCCATCTGGGAGAGCGCCCAGACCGACACCCCGGCCATTCCAATCACGAAGAAAGCGATCGCGATTTTGACCCAGTTGTCCTCCAGGAAAAAGAGCGTCCGGCGCACCCAGTAGGGCGAATTTTTCACGAAAGAACGCCAGCCGGTTCCTAGACCCATCGGTTGAATCCCCTTTTGATGTTCGGTCGGTTTCGGTTAAGGTTTGCCTGTCTTGAGGCGCCGCAGGTTGGACTGAATTTTATTTCGCAGAGGGGTTTCCTTCCGCTCCAGTTCCAAAGCCCGTTCCCATGCCTTCCGCGCGGCCTGCAATCGTCCCAACGACAAGTATACCTGACCCAGGTGTTCGAAGACTTCGGAATCTTCCACCCGCGCGGCGGCCCGTTCGATCAGCGCCAGCGCCTCCTCTTTTTTCCCCTGCCGGAAATAGGCCCATCCCAGGGAGTCCAGGTAGGCCCCCTCCTCCGGTTCCTTGGCCAACGCCCGCTGGATCAGGGCCGCCGCCTCCTCCAGATGAACCCCCCAATCGGCGTAAAGATAGCCCAGCGCATTAAGCAGACGGGGCGCCTCGGGGTGGCGCTTCATTCCCTCCCGCAGGATTGTCTCCGCCTGGTCAAAATGCCGCTGCCGGTGATGGAGGGAGGCGGCGTACAGAACCGGCAGGAGCGCCTCCGGGTCCGTCTCCATCCCCTTGAGATAAGCCGCTTGGGCCTGGGCCCACTGGGCGCCGGTCTCATGGGCCAGCCCGATCATCACCCAGAAATCGGTCCCATTCCCTTCCGCCGACTGCAGCGCCAGTCCCCCTTCCAAGAGACTGAGCGCCTCCCGCCACCGCTCCTGTTCAAGCCAAAGGGAGGCCAGCCGGAGGTAGCTGTTGGGATCGCGGGGATAGAACGAGAGGTACTTCTGGAGCCACTGTTCGGCCGTCTTGAGGTCCTTCAATTGATAGGCGATCGAAGCCATGTGGGAAATCAGCACGGCATTGGCCGGCTCCAGCGTCAACGCCTGCCGGTAGGCGCCCTGGGCAGCCGACAGATCCCCGGCCTGCTCATGACAGGCCCCCAGCGCCAGAAAAACTTCGGGGTTGGTCAAATCCAGTTCCCCGGCTCGTTTCAGGTGCCGGATCGCCGCCGGCCAATCGGCCGCCTTCGCGTACAGGACCCCGACATTGAAGTGGGCCACCGCGGAGTCAGGTCGGGACTCCAGCATCTTCTCGTAGATCCCGATCCCCTCCTGAAGCTTCTCCTGCAGCAGGTACAGATCGGCCAAGTGGCTTAAGGCCCCAAGGTTGCCCGGGTCGGCGGAGAGAACCTTCACATACTGGACGACCGCCTCATCGAACCGCTCCATCGAAGCGTAGAGGACCGCCAACAGGTAGCTGTTCTTGATGTCGGCCGGCGCCTGTGCCTCGACCCACTGGAACAGCTCCAGCGCCTTTTCAAGCCGGTCGTTCCGAAGATAGAGGGAACCCAGACGGGTGGCGATCGTGGTGTTTTCCGGCTGAAGCTTCCGGGCGGTCAGGTATTCCCGCTCGGCGGTGTCGGTCTCTCCCTCGAATTCAGCCACCATCCCGGCCAGGTAATGGGCCAACCCCTTCTCCTCCTTCTGGTAGGAGGCGCGGGAAGCGGGCGTACCGAACCAGGGGAATTGAAAGCCGGCAGCGGCCTGGGTAACGGAAGCCGGGTCCTGCCGGCCGCAGCCGGAGAGGATGATGAGCAGCGTGAGTCCCAGCAGCAGCCGGGTCACGGCGTCACTTCTTCTTGTGTCGGTCCCGCCGCAGGCGCTTCTTGCGCTTGTGCTTCGACATCTTTTTGCGGCGCTTTTTCTTGAGGTTGGGCATCGGTCAGTAGATGATCTTATTCAACGAATACTCAATGAGTCCTTCGGCGCCGGCCTTCTTGAGCTCCGGGATCAGCACCCGGACCGCCTTCTCCTCCAGCACCGTCTCCACCGCGTACCAGCTCGCGGTGCTCAGCTCCGAGACGGTCGGTTTCCGAATGGCCGGCAACAGCGTCAGCACCTTCTTTAAATTCTTCTTGGAGACATTCATCTTGAGGACCACCATCGAGCGGGCCGAGATCGCCCCCTTGATCAGGGTGGCCACCGACTCCAGCTTCTTCTTCTTCCAGGGATCCTTCCAGGCCGCCTTGTTGGCAATCAGCTGGGTCGTGGAAGTGCAGATGGTATCCACAATCCTCAGCTTGTTCGCCCGCAGCGAGGCGCCGGTCTCGGTCAGTTCCACGATCGCGTCCACCAGGTTAGTCGCCACCTTCGCCTCGGTGGCCCCCCAGGAGTACTCCACATCGGCGTTGACCCGATGTCCCTTGAGGTACCCCTTCGTGACGCTGACCAGCTCGGTCGCGATCCGCTTGCCGCTTAAGTCCTTCGGGCGGGTGATCTTGGAGTCCACCGGAACCGCCAGAACCCACCGGACCGGGTTGAGCCCCTGTTTGGCGTAGGTCAGGTCGGCCACCTTAACCACATCGGACCCGTTCTCCATGATCCAGTCCTGCCCGGTGATCCCCCCATCCAGAGCGCCGGCCTCCACATAGCGGGACATCTCCTGCGCCCGGAGGAGAATGATCTCCAGCTCCTCATCGTCAATCATGGGGAAATAGGAGCGGGCGGACGAAGTGATCCGGAATCCCGCCTGCTTGAACAACTCGAAGGTGGATTCCTGCAAACTCCCCTTGGGCAATCCCAATTTGCAACGCATGATCCGGCCTCCTGTTGGAGCAAAAGATGGGCAAAGAAAGGGTAATTATAAGGGCAAGCCTGTAGGAAGTCAATTCAAGGAAACCGGTTTTGAAGCCGTCCCAAAAAATTAAAATAGACATTCATATTAAAATATTCGTTATAGCTAACTTATCAAATTGTAAATCCTTCCGATCCGGGAACGACGCTTCCCTTCCCCGAAGGAAGTCTGATACAATACCTCCCCTATGCTCAAGTGGCTTCGAAAGAACATCGCCCTGGTCGGCGGAATCCTGGTGGGGGTCTTCATCATCTGGACCGTCGGGACCGCCCTCACCATGCAGGCCGGTTCCCCCAAATCAGCCGGGCAGTTGTTCGGAAGACCGGTCGCTCTGCAGGACTTCGTCAAGGCGCTGGAGGCGGCCCGGATGGAGGGGATGCTCCGCTACGGAGACCGCTACCGCCAGTTCCTCCCCGATCAGGTCCTGCAAAACCAAGCCTGGGAACGGCTGATCCTGCTTCATGAAGCCAAGAAACAAAGGATCCGGGTCTCCGACCGGGAAGTGGTGGAGCGGGTCCAACAGCTCTTCGGCGGAGCCGAAGGGTTCCGGCCGGAGATCTACAAGCAGATCGTCCAGGGGAACATGGGGATCACCCCCCGCGCCTTCGAGGAACAGCAGCGGGAGAGCCTGATGATCGCCAAGCTGATCGAGCAGGCGCTGGGGGCCGAGCCGGAGGTGACGGAAACGGAGATCCTGGCGCTGCACGCGGAACGACTTAAGAGCGCCGAGGAGAAAGAGAAACAATCGGAGCTGACCGACGAACGGCGGCAAAACCTCATCCAGGAGATCCGGCTCAAGAAGCGGCTGGAGGCCTACCAGCGCTGGCATGCCGAACTGCTTGAGCGCGCCGGCGTCCGGCAGACCCTCCCGGCGGAAACCCCGGCTCCCCAAGCGACCGATGTCCTCCCGTCGGAAACGCCCCCGCAGACGGACACCCCCTCCTGATCGTCCGCTGAGCGGCCGGCTGATCCTGGCCTCCGCCTCCCCCCGACGCCGTTCCCTGCTGAGAGAAGCGGGATTCCATTTCATCGTCGTCCCCAGCCGGATTCCGGAACGGCTCCCGGCCGGCCGACCGCCGGTCGAGCAGGCCCGGCAATTGGCCCTCCGGAAAGCCCGGGCGATCGCCCGTCGGGTCGAAAGCGGTTGGGTTCTGGGAGCCGACACCATCGTCGTCGCCGGCCGGCGACGCCTCGGAAAACCGGCTTCCCTCCAGGCGGCCTGCCGGATGCTCCAGGCCCTGCAAGGGACCCGCCACAAGGTAATCACCGGGGTGGCCCTGGTCCAGGCCCCCGGTCGCCGGTACCTCCTTCGGCATGCGGTCAGTTTCGTGACGATGCGGCCCCTCTCCGCCGGCCAAGTCCGGCGACTTGCCCGAAAACATGCCGACAAGGCCGGCGCCTACGCGGTGCAGGACCGGCGGGACCCGGTGGTCCGGAAGGTAGAGGGATCGACCACGAATGTGGTGGGGCTGCCGATGGAGATCGTCCGCCCCCTGCTTCGGAAACTGGGGGCCGACAGAAGGACTACTTGATCTTGCCGCGGGCGTCGAGGATGTCCCGCAGTTCCTTCATGAACTGATTGATGTCCTTGAAGGAGCGATAGACCGAGGCGAACCGGACATAGGCCACCTCGTCGAGGTCATGGAGACGGATCATCACCCGTTCCCCCACCTTCGTCGAGGGGATCTCCCGCTCCTCGGCCCGCATCAGGTCCCGTTCGACCGCCTCGATCAGCCCTTCGATCCGCTCCATCGGGACCGGCCGCTTCTCACAGGCCTTGATCAGGCCGCCCAGGATCTTCTTGCGGTCGAACGGCTCCCGGCGGCCGTCCCGCTTGATCACCAGCAGCGGCACCTCTTCGAGCCGCTCATAGGTGGTGTAGCGCTGGCGGCATTTCTCGCACTCGCGGCGGCGGCGGATCGCCGAGCCCTCGAGCGCCTCGCGGGAGTCCATGACCTTGTCCTGGTTCTTCCCGCAGAAGGGACAGCGCATTACGGCTTGAGCTCCGGATAGAGGGGGAAACGCTCGGTCAGCGCCCGCACCTGACCGCCCACCCGGGCCGCGGTCTTCTCATCGGTGATGTTCGAGAGGACCTCATGAATGAAGCCGACGATCTGCTTCATCTCTCCTTCCTTCATACCGCGGGTCGTGACCGCCGGGGTCCCGATCCGGATGCCGCCGGCCTGCATCGGCGGGTTCGGATCGAACGGGATCGCGTTCTTGTTGACCGTGATCCGGGCCCGGTCCAGCGCGGCGGAAGCCTCCTTGCCAGTCAACTTCCGAACGGTCAGGTCGGCCAGGACCAGATGGTTGTCGGTCCCGCCGGAGACGATCCGCCAGCCATGCTCCGCCAGCGCCGCCCCGATCGCCCGGGCGTTGGCGACCACCTGCCTCTGGTAGCTCTTGAAGGCCGGCGTCATCGCCTCCTTGAGCGCCACCGCCTTGGCGGCGATCACATGCATCAGCGGCCCTCCCTGCGTGCCGGGGAAGATCTGCGCGTTGATCTTTTTCCTGAATTCCTCCCGGCAGAGGATCAGCCCGCCCCGGGGGCCCCGCAGCGTCTTGTGGGTGGTCGTCGTCACGAACTCGGCGTACGGCACCGGGTTGGGATGGACGCCGGCGGCCACCAGCCCCGCGAAGTGGGCCATGTCCACCACCAGCATCGCCCCGACCGAATCGGCGATCTGCCGGAACCGCTTGAAGTCCAGCTCCCGGGGATAGGCGGAGTAGCCGGCCATGATCAGCTTGGGCTTCCGTTCCTTGGCGAGCGCCGCCAAAGCGTCGTAATCGATCCGCTCATCCTGCTTGCTCACCCCGTAAGGGATGATCTGGAAGAGGCGGCCCGAAACATTCTTCGGGTGGCCGTGGGTCAGGTGCCCCCCGCAGGCCAGGTCCATCGCCATGATCTTGTCTCCCGGCTCCAACACCGCCAGGTAGACCGCGATGTTCGCCTGGGAGCCGGAGTGGGGCTGCACATTCGCGTGCTCGGCGCCGAAGAGGGCCTTGGCCCGGTCGATCGCCAGTTGTTCGGCCTGGTCCACATGTTCACAGCCGCCGTACCAGCGGGCGGCCGGATACCCCTCGGCGTACTTGTTGGTCATCACCGAGCCGGTCGCCTCCATCACGGCCAGCGAGGTAAAGTTTTCGCTGGCGATCAGTTCGAGGTTCCCCTCCTGGCGGCGGATCTCCTCGGTGATCGCGTTGTAGATCTCCGGATCGGCCTTCCTCAGATGGTCAAACATGCGCGCGAAGCTTCCTTTCGATTTTTTCGATCAACCGGAGCCGGCGGGCATGGCGTCCCCCGGCGAAATCGGCGTTCAGCCAGGCCGTCAGAATGGCCCGGGCCCGCCGGAAGTCCAAACCCTCGGCCCCCAGCACCAGCACATTGGCGTCGTTGTGTTCCCGGGCATGCCGAGCCAATTTGGCGGAGGAAGCGACGACCGCCCGGACGCCGGGAAAGCGGTTGGCGGCGATCCCCATTCCCCCGCCCGACTTGCAGAGGAGCAGCCCCCGCTGCGCCCGACCGAGCGCCACCGCCCGGGCCACCCGTTCGGCGTAAAGCGGATAATCACAGGGGGCGGAGGAGCGGCAGCCCAGGTCCCGCGGCTGCCAGCCGGCCTGGCGAAGCACCGGCAGCAGGCGGCGCTTGAGAAGATAGCCGCCGTGATCGGCGCCCACCGCGATCCGGCAGGAAAGATTCGTCCCCATCAGCTCTTCATCACCTGTTGGACGATCCGCTCCACCCCATCCCGGATCATCAACAGGCAGGCCTCGTACACCTCCTTGGGCCGGCCGATCGGATCGGGGACATCGGGGCTCCCATTGGAGCCGGACTTGCCGTAGGTCCGAAGCAGGTGGACCTTTGACTCCGCCTCCGGAACCGCCAAGAGGATCATCTCCCGGTGCCCCGCTTCCATGCAGAAAACCGCGTCGGCATGCTCGATCAGAGTGGTGTCCACCTGCTTGCCGCGGTGCTTGGAGACATCGATCCCGACCGCCTTCATCACCTCGATCGTCTCCCCGGTCGGAGGAAGCCCGACGGCGGCGGCGGTGCCGGCCGACATCACCCGGACATCGGAGCGGCCCGCCTTCTCCAGCAGATAACGGGCCAACCCCTCGGCCATGACCGAGCGGCAGCTGTTTCCGGTGCAGATAAAAAGAATCTTCTTCATAACAAAGCCTGTATCGCCTCGACATTCGCCCCCGCCCGAAGAACCTCCGGCTGGGGACCGGTGACCCGGACAACGGTCGAAGCGGCGCCGATCGCCGTCGGTCCGGAGTCCACAATCATATCAATATCCCCGTCAAACTCAGCCAAAACTTGGCTTGCGTTGACGGCCGGCGGCCGGCCGCTCCGGTTGGCCGACGGAGCGGCCACCGGCACTCCGGCCGCCTGGAGCAGCGCCAGCGTCACCGGATGGTCCGGCACCCGGAAACCGGTCGTTGAGCCGTCGGTCCGCCCCAACACCAGGGTCATCGGCCCCGGCCAGAAACGCTTCATCAACCGCTCGGCCGCCGGCGGAATTTCAGCCCCCGAGCGCCGGACCGATTCGATGTCCGGCAACAGCAGCGTCACCTGCTTGTCAAACGGCCGCTCCTTGACCTGATACAGCATCTGAACCGCCTGCGGGTCGTCGAAGTTGACCCCCAGGCCGTAAACGGTCTCGGTCGGGAAGGCCACCAGCCCCCCCCGCCGCAGGAGGACCGCCGCCTCCTTGATGAGGGCCGGCTCCGGATTCCGGGCATCCACCCGGATCAGCCGGGTCCGGTGGGACCGGGTGGCGGTCATCGGTTACCGGAGGCCGGCGTCCTTGGCCAGGACCTCTTCCCGCATCTTGGCCTTCATCGCCGTCAGCTTCTTAGCCAGCTTCTCATCGGAGAGGGCCAGGATCTGCAGCGCCAGGATCCCGGCGTTGCAGGCCCCCCAGGCGCCGATCGAAACGGTCGCCACCGGAACCCCCGGCGGCATCTGCAGCGTCGAGAGCATCGCGTCCAGGCCGTTGAGGGAAGTGGCCGCCAGCGGCACCCCGATCACCGGCAGGGTCGTGTGGGCCGCGACGATCCCGGCCAAATGGGCCGCCCCGCCGGCCCCGGCGATCATCACCCGGATTCCCCGCCCCGCCGCCTTTTGGGCGAAATCGGCGGTGTCGGCCGGCGCCCGATGGGCCGACAGGACCCGGATCTCGCTGGCCACCCCGGCATCGGCCAGCACCTTCTCCGCTTCCCGCATCACCGGCAGGTCGGAGTCGGAGCCCATGACAATCCCCACCAACGGCTTGCCCCGCTTCGCTTCCGTCATCGCTTCCTCCTTGCTGTGGCCTCCAGATTTCCCAAGGTCTTGGCGCCGATGTCCCGGCGCAGCCACTTACCGATGTACTCGATCCGGTCGGCGGTCCCGTAGGCCTGCGTGAGGGCCGCCGAAAGGGTCTCCCCCAACCCCACGACATTCAGCACCCGCCCGCCGGAGTTGATCAGCCGCCCCTTCTCGATCCGGGTGCCGGCATGGAAGACCAACGCCTCCCCCTCGCTGTCGGGGGACGGGATGCCGGTGATCGCCCGGCCGATGTCCGGCTTGGCCGGGTACCCCTCGGAGGCCAGGACGACGCAGGCGGCCAGTTCCTTCTTCCAGACCGGCGGGGTCCCCGCCACCCGGCCCTCGTTGCAGGCCAGGATCAGCTCCACCAGATCGCTCTGAAGCCTTGGCAGGATCGCCTGGCATTCCGGGTCCCCGAACCGGACATTGAACTCCAACACTTTCGGTCCCGA
>PCVW01000053.1:0-886 GCA_002787095.1 Candidatus Omnitrophica bacterium CG11_big_fil_rev_8_21_14_0_20_64_10
TCCCGAAGCGATAAAATCCGGGTGTCGATAAATTCATCCTCATCCGGATTGGTCTTGCCCGGGGTGAGATCCTTGGCCAGATAAACGTGGATGAGTTCAGTCGCGAAGGCGGCGGTGGGCCAGAACGCGAGCATCTTCCTCCACCGTTTTGCCCGGTACCCCGTTTCTTCCTGAAGTTCCATCCGGACGGTTTTGTCCGGGCTCATTCCTTTATCCAGTTTTCCCGCCGGAATCTCGTACGCGTATTTCTGCACCGGAAAACGGTATTGACCCACCAAAATCACGTGGTTTCGGTCTAAAAAGGGAAGGACCCCCACCGCTCCCGGATGGGTCAGATAGTCTCGCTGAGCGAGTTTCCCGTTTGGAAGGATGATCAAGTCCTGCTTAAATCCGACGGATTTTCCATGGGTATGACGGAGGGTTTTGTGAAGACGTTCTTTCATGACGGTGACCACTCTACAGATTTGGTTTAATTTCGTCGATGGGAATCCTCCTTCTGGTTATTGGCAGCCTGTTCCTGGGAAGCGGCATCGGGTATCTCTTTCATCCCCTTCGCGTCATGCGGCTGAATGAGTGGATGCGGGAGAATGTTTTCACGGATGAGTGGATCACGCTCGTGCCGCGCCGAGCCGGCATTGCGCTCGTTCTGTGGGGATTTTTGATGCTGCTTGGCGCCATTCATTTTTTATCACAGGGCGCGTCCCGGGACGAAAAATCCCTGACGCTCCTCAAATCGCCCCCCATGCAAAAACATGCTCCTCGGAAAATCTCAAAACGCTCTTAAGGCCGTTGAAAAGACGGGTTACTCCGGCCAGGTGGAGATCTATGTCTCCAGCGGCGAGTCCCGATCGATCGAGCAAAGCGAAGGGGCGCGTGAAGGAATTAA
>PCVW01000053.1:928-4192 GCA_002787095.1 Candidatus Omnitrophica bacterium CG11_big_fil_rev_8_21_14_0_20_64_10
CGGCCGGCCGCTGGCCCGCCGCGAACTTCTGATTTAAAGAATTATGGCCATTCCTCGACCAGGATCTCCGGGTCGAGGATGGGGGCGGAATAGGGGGGAACCGGGAAGGTCAGGGTGTCCCAGGCGCCGTACAGGGTTCGGAAGACGCCCCAGGCGATCCCCTTCGGCAGGCCGACGAGCCAGCCCCGGTAGCGGTTGATCCGGGCCTCCTGTCCGATCTGATAAGGGATCTCCCCGAAGCCGGTGAAGAGGTTCAGGACCCCCCGCTCCAGTTTCCTTTCAGCGGTGGGGTCGCCGTGGGCTTGGGCCGGCAGAGCCGGCAGCAGGGTGACGGCGGCCAGCAGCCCGAGCAGCGCGGTCCACTTTTGTCGAGCGCTCACTTGTGCGCCTGATGGTTCTTGTGGCGCGGGTGCTTCAGGCGATAAGCATAAACAATGGAAAATATCAGAATGATTCCAACCGCGATGAACATCTCCATGTCAGGTATCTCCTCCAGTCCTAGGATATATGATGAAGCCGGCGATGATCAAGAGAATACCCAGTATCCCAAAGCCAACTCGCCATCCCAAGGCCAACCGCTCGAAGAAATAACTGGCAAAACCGACCGCGATGATTGCCTTGCCCAGGTCGGTGATGGTTTTGACGACGAAAGCAAGGGTGTCTTCCGGCGTATATCTCATATAATAAATATATATGATGAATATAGAAAATTGTCAAGGGGGAGGTTCCGGTGATTTTTAAGACGGTGGAGCAGCTGCGGGAGGTGGCGGGGAAGTTCAGCGGGGCCGATTTCGACCGGGCGGCCTGGATGGTGGAGCAGGGGGCCGGGCGGCTAACGCTGACCACCAGCCGGCCGCCGGGGCCGGACGGCTCGGCGAAGTGGATCCCCTGTCAGCTGGTGATCCGGGGGATTCAGGGGGTGGAGCTTTCGGAAGTGGGGGATTTGCCGGCGGAGACGCCGCCCCTTTTGCAGGCGGAGCCGGCCGGGCCGGGGTTCAAGATTCGGCTGGCCTCCGCCCGGGCGCTGCGGCTGACCCTGACGGTCGGGCGGCTGGATGGGGAGATGACAGATCTTTAAGCGAACGGCCGGAACGGCTTGCCGGCCGGTTTGGGGAACAGTTCCGGATGGATCAGGTGGGCGAACAGTTCCAATCCCTCCAGCAGGCGGGGGCCGGCATGGTGCAGCAGTTCGGTGTCGGCCGCGAAAACCCGGCTGTTCTTGACGGCGGTGAGTTTTTCCCAGCCGGGGCGTTTCGTCAGCAGTTCTTTTTCTGCCAGCGTTTGTTCGATCGTGTAGCTGCAGGGCATCGTGATCACCACCTCCGGATCGTAGGCGATCACATCGCTCCAGTTCAGCCAGCGGCTGCTCGCTCCCGGCTGCGCCAACCCGTCGGTCCCGCCGGCCGCGGCGATCATCTCCGGGATCCAATGGCCGGCCGCCATCAGCGGCTCCATCCATTCGCAGCACCAGACCCGGGAGCGTTCGATTCCGGCGGTCTTCTCTTCGACCCGGGCTTTTCGTTCCTCCAGCGCCAAGACCACCCGGTCGGCTTGCTGTTTCAGGCCCACCCGCGCCCCGAGCCCCCGCATCTCCGAGAAGATCTCGGCGAAGGTGCCGGCATTGAGGTAGACCACCTCCGGCCGGTTCGGCAGGGCGGCGACCGCCTCCTCCACCTCGGCATGGGAGGCGGCGCAGACCGAGCAGATCTTCTGCGCCACGATCAGGTCGGGGCGCAGTTCCTTGAGCGCCTCGACGTCGATCTGGAACTGGTGGCGATTTTCCAGGCGGAGTTTTCGGACCGCTTCGTGGATCGCCCGGCTGTCGTTCTTGGGGACCTGCCGGGCGGTCAGACTGCGGACCACGACCGGCCGCGCCGTGACCGGTTCCGGGAAAACGCAATGTTCCGAGCGGCCGACGATCCGGTCGGCGGCGCCGACCGCCGCCAGCATCTCGGTGCCGGTGGGCAGGAGAGAGACGATTCGCATCATTGGGAGCAGCTTATTCTACCAGAAGCCGTATAATGATTTTTCATGATTCAGGCCCGCTTGGAGGAGGTCCGCCGGCGGATCGCTTCGGCCGCCCAAGCGGCCGGTCGGGATGCCGGAGCCATCCACCTGATTGCGGTGACCAAGACGGTTTCCGCGCAGCAGGCGGCTGAGGCGGTCGCCGCCGGCATCGCCAATCTCGGTGAGAACCGGGTGCAGGAGGGGATCGCCAAGCGGGCCGCGCTCGGCAGGCAGGGGCGGCAGGTTCGCTGGCACCTGATCGGCCACCTGCAGCGGAACAAGGCCCGGCTGGCGGCCGAGACCTTTGATGTCGTTCACTCGGTGGACTCGGTGGATTTGGCGGCCCGTTTGGGGCAGGTGGTTCGGCCGGCGGGGAAGCTGGGGGCGCTGGTGCAGGTGAATGTCTCCGGCGAGGCGAGCAAACATGGCTGCCGGCCGGAGGAGGCCAAGCCGCTGGTTCAGGCGATCCTGGAGCAGGGACGGCTGGATTGGCTCGGCCTGATGACGATGGCCCCCTGGTCGGAGGACCCGGAAGCGGCCGCGCCCCACTTTCGACGGCTGCGGGAGCTGCGGGACCGGCTGCGGAGCGATCTGCTTAGCCCGGAACAGCGGGAAGCGGGGGTCGGACGGGAGCTGTCGATGGGGATGACCGGCGATTTTGAAGCGGCGGTCCGGGAAGGGGCCACGATGGTTCGGATCGGAACGGCGATCTTTGGAGAGAGGGAAGGATGAGCGGAACGATTGGCTTGATCGGATGCGGCAGCATGGGAACGGCCCTGGTCCGGGGGATCGTCTCGGCCCGGCTGGTTCGGCCGTCTCAAATCCGGGTCTGGGATGTTCGGGCCGCGCAGCGGAACCGCCTGGTCCGGCAGCTGAAGGTCCGGGCGGCCCGCACGGCGCGGGAGGCGGCCGGGGCGGATCTCCTGCTGTTGGCGGTCAAGCCGCAGCAGATGGAGGGGTTGCTGGCCGAGATCCGGCCGGCGGTCGGCCGCCGCTCGCTGGTGGTCTCCGTGGCGGCTGGGATCCGGACCGACTGGATCGCCCGGCGGCTGGGGGGCGGCATCCGGGTGGTCCGGGTGATGCCCAACACGCCGGCCCTGGTCGGAGCGGGGATGTCGGTCCTTTCCGGCGGGCGTTCCGCGAAACCGGTGGATCTGAAACGGGTGGAGCGGCTGTTGGCTTGCGTCGGGGAGGTGCTTCGTCTGCCGGAGCGGCGGATGGACGCGGTCACCGCCCTCTCCGGTTCCGGCCCGGCCT
>PCVW01000053.1:4248-13332 GCA_002787095.1 Candidatus Omnitrophica bacterium CG11_big_fil_rev_8_21_14_0_20_64_10
GGCCCGCCTGGCGGCGGAGTCGGGGGAGGAGCCGGCCGCTTTGCGGCAACGGGTCACCTCCAAGAAGGGGACGACCGAAGCGGCTCTTAAGCAGTTCCAGAAATCAGCGGTCGGGGCCGGCATTGAGCGGGGAGTTCTGGCGGCGGCCCGCCGCTCCCGGGAGTTGAGCCGGTAATGTTCCTCTTCTCGAACTTCATCACGGCGGTGGCCCAGCTCGTCGGTATCCTGTTCGAGCTTTACTGGTGGGCGATCCTGATCCGGGTGCTGCTCAGCTGGGTCAGTCCCGACCCGTTCAATCCGATCGTGCAGTTTCTGAACCGGATCACCGAACCGGTGCTGGCGCCGCTGCGCCGGGTGATCCCGGCGGCCGGGTCGTTTGACCTTTCCCCAATGGTGGTCCTGATCGGGCTTCCGATCCTGAAGGTCTTCCTCGTCTCCTCGCTGCTCGACCTGGCCCGGATGATCCGGTAGGCGGCATGGCGACCCTTTGGGAGCAGGTCCAGGCCTCCGTCGCCGCGATCCGTCAGAAAAGCAAGACGGCGCCCGCGGTCGGCGTGATCTTGGGGACCGGTCTGGGAGGCCTCGGGGAGGGGATCGAGAAGGGGACCGCGATCCCGTACGGGGAGATCCCGAACTTTCCCCGGTCCACTTCCCCGGGGCATCGCGGGGAGTTGGTGCTCGGCAAGTTGTCGGGCAAGCTGGTCGCGGTCCTGGAAGGGCGTTTCCATCCTTACGAGGGATACACCGCTGAGCAGGTGACCTATCCGGTCCGGGTCCTCGAGGCGCTGGGGGCCGGGACTCTCATCCTGTCGAACGCCGCCGGCGGGCTGAACCTGGAGTTCAAGGCGGGAGATCTGATGGCGATTGAGGACCACATCAATCTGATGGGTGTCAATCCCCTCGTCGGCCCCAACGACGAGCGGTTCGGGCCCCGTTTCCCCGACATGTCGGCGCCGTACGATCCGGAGTTGATCCGTTTGGCGGCCGATTGCGCGGTCCGGATGGGGCTGCCGCTGAAGAAGGGGGTTTACGCCGGGGTGTTGGGACCGAACCTGGAGACCCGGGCGGAGTACCGCTTCCTGCGGGGGATCGGCGCCGACGCGGTCGGGATGTCCACCGTGCCGGAGGTGCTGGCGGCGGTCCACGGCGGGATGAAGGTCTTCGCGGTCAGCGGGATCACCGACCGGTGTGATCCCGATCACCTGGAGCCGGTCTCGATCGAGAAGATCTTGGAGGTGGCCGCCGAGATCACCCCCAAAATGACGCAGCTGGTGACCGAACTGGTCCGGGCCCTCTGATGGATTACAAGGCGACGCTGAACCTGCCCAGCACCTCCTTCCCGATGCGGGGGAATCTGCCGCAGGCCGAGCCCCAGGCGCTGGCCCGCTGGGAGGCGGCCGGTCTCTACGAAGCGGTTCAGAAGAAGCGGGCGGGGAAGACCCCCTTCATCCTGCATGACGGCCCTCCGTACGCCAATGGCGACATCCACATGGGACATGTCCTCAACAAGGTGCTGAAGGACTTCGTGGTCCGCTACCGCTCGATGCGGGGGTTCCGCGCCCCGTATATTCCCGGCTGGGACTGCCACGGGCTGCCGATCGAGTACGCCCTGATGAAGGAGCTGAAGGTCACCAAGCATGAGGTGGACCAGGTGGAGTTCCGGAAGAAGGCCCGGGCCTATGCCCTGAAGTTCGTGGAGGTTCAGCGGGAGCAATTTAAGCGGCTGGGGGTGACCGGCGACTGGGCCCACCCATATCTCACGCTGGAGCCGGGCTACGCGGAGGCGGCCCTGAGGATCCTCAAGCAATTCGCCGAGCAGGAGCTGATCTATCGGGCGCGGCGGCCCGTCAATTGGTGCTGGTCCTGCGAAACCGCTCTGGCTGAGGCGGAAGTGGAGTATGAAGACCATAAATCGCCGTCGATATATGTAAAATTTGAGATTAAATCCCAAAATTTAAACAAAATTGTTCCTAAAGGGGTTTTATCCGACAAGGTTTATCTGGTGATTTGGACCACCACACCCTGGACCCTTTCGGGGAATGTGGCGGTGGCGGTCCATCCCGATTTCCAATATGCCCTCCGGCCGGCCGGGCCGGGGGAGTTTTGGATCACCGCCGAGCCGCTGCCGCCGGCCGCCGGGCGGGACGGGGTCTTAAAAGGGAAAGAGGGGGAGCCGCTCAAGACCTTCTCCGGCCGGGAGCTGGAGGGGTTGACCTACGATCACCCGTTCGGCCTGCGGACCGGCCGGGTGGTGCTGGCCGACTATGTTTCCATGGAGGAGGGAACCGGGCTGGTCCACACCGCCCCCGGCTTTGGGGCGGAGGATTACGGCACCGGCCGGAAATACAAGCTGGAGATCATCGCTCCGGTGGATGCCCGGGGGAAGTTCACGGGGCTGACGGGGGAGATGGCTTCCTTCAATGGGCAGCAGGTGCAGGAGGCGAACGGGCCGGTGATCGACGCGCTCCGGGCCTCAAACCACCTGATTGCCCGGGCCGACATCGCCCACTCCTATCCCCACTGCTGGCGCTGCCGCAACCCGATCATCTTCCGGGCGACCGACCAGTGGTTCCTGAAGATCGACCAGGGGGGGCTTCGGGAGAAGCTGCTCAAGGCGATCCGGGAGGAGGTGACCTGGATCCCGCCGGCCGGGCGGGAACGGCTGGCCAGCATGGTGGCCGGCCGGCCCGACTGGTGTCTCTCCCGCCAGCGGTTCTGGGGGATCCCGATCCCGGCGGTGATCTGCGAGCGCTGCGGGGAGGGCCGGCTCCTGCCGGAGGTGATCGCCCGCTTCGCCGAGGTGGTGGGGAAGGAGCCGGCCGGGACCGACCTTTGGTTCAGCTCCCCGGCGGACCGCTGGCTGCCGAAGGGGTTCCGCTGCGGCTGCGGCGGGACCGCCTTCAAGCCGGGCAGCGACATCCTGGATGTCTGGTTCGACTCGGGGGTCAGCCATGCCGGAGTGCTCCGCCGGCGGGCCGAGTTGACCTTTCCGGCCGACCTCTATCTGGAAGGGTCCGATCAGCACCGGGGCTGGTTCCAGGTCTCGTTGATCACGGCGGTTGCCCAGACCGGCAAGCCGCCGTACAAGGGGGTGCTGACCCACGGCTTCGTCGTGGACGGGCAGGGGCGGAAGATGTCCAAGTCGCTGGGCAATGTGATCGCTCCCAAGAAACTGATCGCCGAGCGGGGGGCCGATCCGCTGCGGCTCTGGGTCGCCTCCGCCGACTACCGGGAGGATGTCCGGCTCTCCCCGGAGATCCTGGACCGGGTGACCGAAGAGTACCGGAAGATCCGCAACACGATCCGCTACTGCCTGGCGAACCTGGCCGGCTGGGACCCGGCCGGCCAACCGGTTCCCGCCGACCAACTGCAGCCGTCGGAACGGTGGGTGCTGGCGAAACTCAACGCCCTGATCGCCGAGGTGACCGATGCCTACGACGGCTGCCAGTTCCACCGGGTCTCCCGGGCGATTCACGGTTTCTGCACGGTGGTCCTCTCCAACTTCTATCTGGACATCATCAAGGACCGGCTGTACACCGCGCATCCGAACGACCCGGCCCGCCGGTCGGCCCAGTCGGCCCTTTACCAGATCGCGTCTGCCCTGATCCGGATGATCGCGCCGGTCCTGCCGGTAACCGCCGATGAAGCATGGCGTTCCCTGCGGGGGGCGGAGAACGACCCGGCCGAGTCGGTCCATCTGCAGGATTGGCCCGCTCCGGCGGCCCTGCCGCCGGACGGGGGGCTTCAGGCCGATTGGGATCGGCTGCTGGAATTCCGGGACGAGGCGATGAAGGTGCTGGAGAGCGCCCGGGCGGCCGACCAGATCGGCAACGGGCTGGAGGCGCAGCTGCAGGTGGCCGCCGGCGGCGACTGGGAGGGACTGCTGGCCCGCTGGAAGGAATGGCTGGCCCCGATCTGCGTCGTCTCGGGGGTGGCGCTGTCGAAGGGGAAGGGGCTGGCAATCACCGCGGCGCCGGCAGCCGGCAGGAAGTGCCAGCGCTGCTGGATGCGGCTGGCTTCGGTCGGGGAGTCGTCAAGCCATCCGGAGCTGTGCGGCCGCTGCGTGCCGGTCGTCGAGGCGCTGACCTCGAAATGACCGGGGCCGGTCGTTCTGTGGTATAATCCGCGACTCCAAAGAGGGAGGATTGGAGCCAAGATGCCTGCGAAAAAACCGATCGGCGCGGAACTGACCCAGTACAAGAAGCTTCTCCTGAAGAAGAAGGAGGAGGTGCTGGCCGCGATGAAGCACATCGAATCGGAGAACCTCCGCTCCCAGCGGGACGCCTCCGGCGACCTCTCCGCCTACTCCATCCATATGGCCGACACCGCGACCGACAGCTACGACCGGGAGTTCTCCCTGGGGCTGGCGAGCAACGCCCAGAAGATCCTGTACGGGATCGAGGAGGCGCTCAAGCGGATCCAGGAGAAAAAGTTCGGCCTCTGCGTCAGCTGCGAGAAACCGATCACCAAGAAGCGGCTGAAGGCAATTCCTTATGCGGCCCTCTGCATCGCCTGTCAATCTCGGCAGGAGACCGAACGGCGTGCCGGATCGCCCGGCGGCGCCTGATTCCTCCGGCGTCGAACGGCGCCACCCGGTTCACACCCGTCCCGTTCCCCTGCTGACCCGAATCCTGATTGTCGCAGCGGCGCTCCTGTTCGCCGATCAGGTGACCAAGTCCCTCGCGGTCGCTTTCCTGAGCGGGCGGGGGTCGGTGCCGATGATCCCCGACATTTTCCACCTGACCCTGGTGCGCAACGCCGGGATGGCCTTCGGCCTCTTTCCGGCGAAGGGGGCAGGCCTCACGATCCTGACCACCGGGATCATCCTGGGGTTGGTGATTTGGATGATCCGGATGCCCCGCAGCTGGGGGATCCGTTTTTGGCTGGGGTTGGGGCTGGTGCTGGGTGGAGCGGTCGGCAACTGGGTGGACCGGCTGCACACCGGCGGGGTGATTGACTTTTTGGACTTCCGGATCTGGCCGGTTTTCAACCTGGCCGACAGCGGCATCACCTGCGGTGCGGTCTGGATCATCTTCCAGCTGCTGCGGGGGGAGCGCCGGGGAAGGGGGGATAAAGATGCGCCCGATCCTGTTTAACATCGGCCCTTTTCCGGTCCATGCCTATGGACTGCTGCTGGCGGCCGGTTTCATCACCGCCCTGACGGTTGCCGCCCGGCGGGCTTCCCGGCGGGGGCTGAGCGCCGATTCCATCCAGTCGCTCGGCTTGACGGCGCTGCTTTGCGGGATCCTGGGGGCCCGGGCCGCCTATGTCGGCCTCAACTGGGATTTCTTCCGGTGGGCCCTATGGGAGATCCCCCGGCTGGACCACGGCGGGCTGGTTTTCTACGGCGGGCTGATTGGCGGGGCGCTGGGGGTCCTCTGGAAGATCTGGCGGCTGAAGCTGCCGCTTGGGATGACGCTGGACCTGCTGACGCCGGCCCTGGCGCTGGGGCACGCGTTCGGCCGGGTCGGCTGCTTCCTCAACGGCTGCTGCTACGGCAAGCCGACCGACGGGCCTTGGGGGATGGTTTTCTTCCACGGCGATTCCCCGAGGCACCCCACCCAGCTGTACGAGATGACCGCCCTGATCGTGCTGTTCCTTTTCCTGTCCCGGCTGGAGGGTCGTCCGCATCGGCCGGGGAGCGTCTTCTGGAGTTACGGTCTTCTGTACGGCGCCTGGCGGTTCGGGATCGAATTCCTTCGGGGAGACAACCCGATCTGGTCGGGGCTGACGTCGTTTCAATGGATCTCGATTCCTCTGATGGGGCTTTCCGCCGCCGCGCTTCTTTGGCTGCGGCGCCGGGAGCCTGCCGCCGATGGCCGATCCGGAACGCATCCAAAAGACCGTTCCTGAGGGGACCGGACCGGTCCGCCTGGATCGGGCGCTGGCCGATCTGCTGCCGCAGTTCTCCCGGGTGCAGTTGACCCGCTGGATTCGGGAAGGGCGGGTCCGGGTGGACGGCAGGGAGCTCAAGCCGTCGGAGAAGGTGGCGGCCGGGCAGGTGATCGAACTGGAGGCGCCTCCCGCCGAGCCGCGGGCCGCCCGGCCGGAGGCGATTGATCTCAAGATTCTGCACGAGGACGATTGGCTGATCGTGCTGGACAAGCCGGCGGGGCTGACCGTCCATCCGGCCCCGGGACATGCCGGCGGCACCCTCGTCAACGCCCTGCTGAACCACACCTCGAAGCTCTCCTCGGTCGCCGGTCCTGAGAAGCCGGGGATCGTCCACCGGCTGGACAAGGACACCTCGGGCCTGATGGTGGTGGCCAAGGACAACGAGACCCATCTGGATCTCAGCCGCCAGTTTTCCCAGCGCAAGGTGGATAGGGTCTACTGGGCGGCGGTGCGGGGAGTGATCCAGCCGGAGGAGGGGACGATCCGGGCCGCGCTCGCCCGGGACCCGGCCAACCGGAAGCGGATCACCGTCCGGCCCGGCGGCCGGGAGGCGATCACCCATTACCGGGTCCTGGAGCGGTTCCGGGGGGCGACCGCGGTGGAGTTGACGCTGGAGACCGGCCGGACGCATCAGCTGCGGGTCCACATGAAGCATCTGGGGCATCCGGTCCTCGGCGACACCCATTACGGCGTGATGACCGCGGCCAAGGGGGCCGGGCAGGTGCGGTTCGGCCGGCAGGCGCTGCACGCCTCCCAATTGAGCTTCGATCATCCGGGGCTCAAGCGCCGGATGTCCTTCACCTCCGAACTGCCGGCCGATCTGGTTCGGACCGTCGAATGGCTGCGGCAGGCCTCGGCCTGAACCTCTTTACAAACGGCGGTTCCGCCCCGTATAATCGCTTCCATGGCTGAAAAACCGAAGATTGGGCAGATCCTTCTGATCGTTTTCCTCGTCCTCTCCGTGGGGGCGGGGATCTTTTTGTATCTGGGGCTCAGCAGCGAGCAGAATCAGCGGAAGTTCTACGAGCGCCAGTACAACAAGGTCAAGGCGGAACAGATGGCTCTTCAGAGGGAGATCGATGAGCTGAAGAGCGCCAAATCGGCTCTGGAAGGGGATCTGGAGACTTCCAAGGCGGAAGCCCAGAAGGCGGCCGATGAACTGGCCCAGGAGAAGCGGGCCCGGGAGACGCTGACCGCCCGGATCTCCCAGATGACCCAGGAGGCCAAGACCTTCCAGATCCAGTTGGAGTCGGAGCGGCAGGAGAAGCTGACCCTGACCGATGAGCTGGCCAAGGCCAAGCAGAGCTACCGCAGTCTCAGTAACGAATTGACCACTCTGCGCCAGGCCAAGGAGGCGTTGGAGCGGCGGGTCAAGGAGATGCTCAAGAACCGGTCCGACGCGATCGAGCCGATCGTCGTGACCCCGCCGGTCGTTTCCGGCTCCGGGAACACGCAGTCCGCTTCCTCTGGTTATTCCAGCAGTCCGGCTTCGTCGGCCGCCGGCAAGTCCGGCAAGGTGCTGGTGGTCAACCGGGAATTCAACTTCGTGGTGATCAATCTCGGCTCCAACGACGGCTTGGCTCCCGGCATGACGATTACCCTCGCCAAGGAGAACGGCGAGCCGCTGGGCCAGGCGGAAGTGGAGCGGGTCTACGACAACATGGCCGCCGCCACTCTCGTGGCCGAATCCCAGATGGGGAAGGTGCGCGAAGGGGACGGCGTCCGGGTCCAGTACTGACACTCCCTCGACACCCGCTTTCTTTTTCCCGGCCTGTCATTTCGAGCGAAGCGAGAAATCCCTATGTCGATCCTCACCGTCCATCCCGTTGACCGCTTGACCGGAACGATCACCGTCCCGGGGGACAAGTCCGTCTCCCATCGGGGGGTGCTGATCGGAGCGGCCGCCCACGGAACCACCCGGATCACCGGCTGCCTGATGGCGCAGGATGTCTTAAGCTCCATCGGCGCGGTCCGGGCCCTCGGCGTTCCGGTGGAGGTGGCCGGCACGACCGTAATCGTCAACGGCCGGGGGATCGAATCCTGGAAGGAGCCGAAACAACCGCTCGACTTGGGCAACTCCGGAACGACGACCCGCCTGCTGATGGGGTTGCTCAGCGGTTCGGGGGTCTCTGCGGAGTTGACCGGGGACGATTCGCTGCGCTCCCGCCCGATGGGACGGGTGGTCGAGCCCTTGACCCGGATGGGGGCTAAGATCACCGGCGGGGAGCGGCTGCCGCTTCGGATTTCGGGCCGGCAGCTCAAGGGGATCCGCTACGAACTTCCGGTCTCCTCCGCGCAGGTCAAGTCGGCCCTCCTGCTGGCGGGGCTGGGCGCCCAGGGGGTGACGACGGTGGTCGAGCCGGTCCCGACCCGGGACCACACCGAACGGATGCTCAAGGCCTTCGGGGCGGAGCTGACCGTCTCTGGCCGGGAGATTCTTTTGACCCCCGGCCGAAAACTGATTGGCCGGCCGGTGTCGGTTCCGGGCGATATCTCTTCGGCCGCCTTCTTCGTGGCCGGCGCTCTGCTGGTGAAGGGCTCGGACCTCACGATCCGGAATGTGGGGCTCAATCCCGGCCGGACCGGCCTGCTGACGGTCCTCAAGGCGATGGGCGGGGCGATCGAGGTCCAGCCGGAAGCGGAGCAGGGGGGAGAGCCGGTGGGGACGGTCCGGATCCGGGGCTCCGCGCTGCGGGGAACTCGGGTGACGGCCGAGGCGATCCCTTCCCTAATCGATGAGCTGCCGGTTCTGATGGCGGCCGCCACCCAGGCGGAAGGGGTGACCTTGCTGGAAGGGGTGGGGGAGTTGCGGGTTAAGGAGACCGACCGGGTCCATTCGATGGTGACCGGGCTGACCGGGATGGGGGCCAAGGTCCGGGCCGACGGGGAGAACCTGATCATCGAGGGGTCCACACCGCTTACGGGGGCGGCGGTGGACTCCTTCGGCGATCACCGGACCGTGATGGCGCTGGCGATCGCCGGACTGATTGCCACCGGGCCGACTCGGATCCATGGGGCCGAGGCAGTCGCGATCTCCTTCCCGCAGTTCCCCGATCTGCTCAAGCGGGTTTCCGGCACGGAGCGCTAACCCCCTTCTCCTGTTGACAGCCCCGTTTCAGCGGCGATAGAATGGGGCATTCACTCAACTTGGGAGTTCCTGCCTTTTATGCCTGAAAACGGTCAGCATCA
>PCVW01000005.1 GCA_002787095.1 Candidatus Omnitrophica bacterium CG11_big_fil_rev_8_21_14_0_20_64_10
AAGACACCCGCCGGCTCTTCCGGGGCGCCCAGTCGGAGGTGGAGAACTTCTTCCAGAGCGCGGCCCACCGCCAGCGGGCGATCCGGGACCTGTTCGACCGGTAGCGGTGCCTGCTCTTCGTCTCGAGACGACACTGGTCCCGCAGGGGGACCAGCCCCGCGCGATCCGGCAGCTGACCGAGGGGGCGAAGGCCGGCAAGCGGTTCCAGACCCTGCTGGGGGCCACCGGCACCGGGAAAACTTTTTCCGTCGCCCACACCATCCAAAATCTTCAGCGGCCTACGCTTGTTATAAGTCACAACAAAACGCTCGCGGCGCAGTTGTACAGCGAGTTGAAGAGCTTCTTCCCCCGCAACGCGGTGGAATACTTCGTCAGCTACTACGACTACTACCAGCCGGAGGCCTACATTCCCCAGACCGACACCTACATTGAGAAGGACGCCTCCATCAACGACCGGCTCGACCGCCTGCGGCTGGCCAGCACCGCGGCCCTGCAGTCCCGGGAGGATGTGATCATCGTCGCCTCGGTTTCCTGCATCTACAACCTCGGCGACCCGGAGGATTACCGCAATCTGCTGTTTTTCTTCGAAACCGGGCAGACCCTCTCCCGCCGGGAGTTGCTGACCCGGCTGGTGGAGCTGCTGTACGAGCGCAACGATACCGAGTTCAAGCGGGGCCGGTTCCGGGCCCGGGGGGAGGTGGTGGAGGTCTTCCCGGCGTACGAGGAGCGGGCGGTCCGGATCGAGACGCTGGATGACCGGATCGAGCGGATTTCCTGGGTGGACCCGGCCTCCGGCCGCCGGCTGCAGGAGATGGAGAAGTTCGCCCTCTACCCGGCCAAGCACTTCATCATGGGCAGCGATCGGATCGAGCGGGCCGTGCCGCTGATCGAGGCGGAACTGGCCGAGCAGGTGGCGGCCTTGAAGAAGCAGGGCAAGCTGCTGGAGGCCCAGCGGCTTGACTCCCGCACCCGCTACGACATCGAGATGATGCGGGAGGTGGGGTATTGCCACGGCATTGAAAATTACTCCCGGACCCTCTCGGGCCGGCCGCCGGGGGCCCGTCCTTGGTGCCTGATCGATTACTTCCCCAAGGGGTTCCTGACGATCATCGACGAGTCCCATGTGGCGGTGCCGCAGGTGCGGGGGATGTACGCCGGGGACCGGGCCCGCAAGGAGGTGCTGGTGAACTTCGGTTTCCGGCTGCCCTCCTGCCTGGACAACCGGCCGCTGAAGTTCGATGAGTTCGAGCGGATGCTCGGCCAGACGATCTTCGTCTCCGCTACCCCGGGGCCGTATGAGCTGAAGGCCTCCCACACCGCGGTGGCCGAGCAGATCATCCGGCCCACTGGCTTGGTGGACCCGCCGATGGAGATCCGGCCGATCGAAGGGCAGGTGGACGACCTGATCCACGAGGTCCGCCTGCGGGCCGAGGCGGGGGAGCGGACCCTGGTGACGACCTTGACCAAGCGGATGGCGGAGGATCTCTCCAATTTTCTCCGGGAGGCGAAGCTCAAGGTCACCTACCTGCACTCCGACCTGGACGCCTTCGAGCGGGTGGAGGTGCTGCGGGACCTGCGGCGGGGGAAGTTCGACTGCGTGGTGGGGATCAACCTGCTGCGGGAGGGGCTGGACCTGCCGGAGGTGTCGCTGGTCTGCGTGCTGGACGCCGACAAGGAGGGGTTCCTGCGCTCCGGCACCACGCTGATCCAGACCGCCGGTCGGGCGGCCCGCAACGCCCACGCCAAGGTGATCCTGTACGCCGACAAGGAGACCGACGGCATGCGCTACGCCCTCTCGGAAACCAATCGCCGCCGCAAAATCCAGCTGGCGTATAATGAGAAGCACGGCATCACCCCCCGCTCGATCGAGAAGGCGATCAAAGCCGGCATTGAGGAGGTCTCAGAGGAGGAAGCCGGCGAGACGGTGCGGGAAGCGACGGGCCTCTCCTCGGATCAATTCGATCTGGAGCAGGTGATTGCCGAGGTGGAGGGGGAGATGGAAGCGGCGGCCCGGAACCTGCAGTTCGAGCGGGCGGCCGCTTTGCGGGACCAGGCGGCGGCGCTCCGGACCAAGGGGATTCGGGCCTTGACCGGCGCTGTACGGCCCAAGCCGGCCCGCTTTAAAAAACGGGGAAGGAGGCGCTGAACCATGTTCGGAATGGTGCGCAGGCCGGTGACCGTCAGCCGGAAATGCTCGATCCTCTTCGGTGCGATTCCATCCACTTTCGTCGGGCTTCCCTCGTTCGTCATCGGCCTGTTCATCGTCCTCTCCGGGGCCACCGGCCTGGGGCCGGCCTCTCTGCAGAGTCATCCGATGGTGATCCGCCTGATCGGGATCTCCTCCTGTCTGGGGGGGATCGCCTCGGTCATTCCCCTCTGGCTGCTGCCTCTCTACGGCGCCCGGCAGATCAACAAAGTGCCGTGGCTCAGGGCTTGGGCCTTCTTCTCCGGCGTCGGCGCGGTCTCCGCCAACTTCGGCGTGATCTGGGAGGCGGGGGCCTGGTTCGCCCGGATGGACCAGGCCTGGTTCCTCTCGTTGTACCTCTCCCCCTTGATGGTCTGGCTTTGGTACCTGCCCAAGCTGTATCGAGGAAGGATCTATTAATCCCCGCGCCACAGAAGAGAAGGTCCTGCATCTGCTGAAGGACCAAGCCGGGGAGTTTCTCTCCGGCGAGGAGCTTTCCGAGCGGCTCGGCGTCTCCCGCTCCGCCGTCTGGAAGGAGATCGAGAAGCTCCGGGCGGAGGGATACGGCATCGCCGCCCAGCCCCATCGGGGCTACCGTCTGGATGAGACCCCCGACCGGATGACCCCGCAGGAGCTGGCTTGGAACCTCAACACCCGGCGGATCGGCCGGACGATCCATGCCTACGCGACCACTGCCTCCACGATGGAACTGGCCCATCAGCTGGCCGCCGCCGGGGCCCCCGACGGCACGGTGGTCGTCGCCGAATCCCAATCAAAGGGGCGGGGGCGGCTGGGCCGGTTTTGGAGCTCTCCGAAGGGAAAGGGGATTTATCTTTCGATCCTACTCAGACCCGAGCTGTCGATCGAGCAGGTGCCATTGCTCACCCTGATGGCGGCGGTGGCGGCCGCCCGGGCGGTGGAGCGGCAGACGGCGCTCAACCCACAGATCAAATGGCCCAATGACCTGTTGATCGAAGAACGCAAGATCGCCGGGATCCTGACGGAACTGAACGCCGAACTCAACCGAGTTCACTATGCGGTCTTGGGCATCGGCCTGAATGTCAACGGGAAAGCCGCCGACCTGCCGGAGGGGGCCGCCTCGTTGGCGATGGCGTCCGGCGCTCCGGTGGACCGCCTCGCGATGGCCCGGGCGCTGCTGCAGGAAATGGACCAACTGTACGACGATTGCTTGAAGGAGGGATTCGCCGGGGTTCTGGAGGCCTGGCGGGGCTATCCGGGGACCCTGGGCCGGCATGTCCGGGTGACGGTGCAGGGACGGACGATCGAAGGGCAGGCGGTGGAACTGGATGCCGGCGGGGTGCTCTTGGTCCGAGAGGACTCCGGACTGGTCACCCCGATTGCCGCCGGGGATGTGCTGGTGCTGCGGTGACCGTTCTGGCGGTGGATGCCGGCAACACCACGGTGACCGCCGGTCTCTTCCGGGGCGGCCGCCTGGTCGCCCAAACCCGGGTGCCGACCGATCTGAAACGCTCCGCCCCGGAGCTGGTTCGCTGGGTTAAAACGAAAGCCGCCCGGACCGGCCGGCCTGAAGTGGTGATCTCCTCGGTGGTCCCCCGGATGACGCCGGCCCTGGTGCTGGGGCTGCAGCCGATCGCTTCCGGCAATCCGGCGGTGGTCGGCCGCCAGCTGCCGGTGCCGCTGACCAACCGCTACCGAGTCCCGTCGCAGGTGGGGGCCGACCGGCTGGTGAACGCCTGGGCCGCCGACCGGTTGTACGGGGCCCCGGCGATCATCGTGGATTTCGGGACGGCGGTCACGATCGATATCCTCTCCAAGCGCCGGGAGTATTTGGGCGGACTGATCATTCCGGGGCTGGAGCTGGCCGTCACCGCCCTGACCGACAAGGCGGCCCTCCTGCCGGCCATTTCTCTGAAAGGCCCCGTCGAGCTGTTGGGACGGGACACCACCCGCTCCATCCGCTCCGGCGGGATCCTGGGGTATGCCGCCCTCTGCGATGGCCTGGTCCGTAAGCTTAAGGCCCGCCACGCCCAAGGGGCCCGGGTGATCGCCACCGGCGGCCAGGCCGGCTGGGTCCTCCCATACTGCCGGCAGGTCCGGATCCACCGGCCGGACCTGACCCTGCAGGGACTCTTCCTTCTAAAAAACGCTTGACATTCCCGGCCCCTTCGCTAAGATAAGTAGCCGTTAGCACTCTAGCTTTGAATCTGCCAGAATAATCTTCTCGGGACTTTCAGGCGAGACCCTGGTGCGAACAACAGATGGAGCCGGCTGAGTGGGTCAGTCTGCTTTATTCAGGAGGATGGAACATGGCAGTGCAACCGTTGGGTGATAGGATCCTGGTGAAACTCCTGGATCAGGAAGAGAAAACTTCCGGCGGGATCATTCTGCCGGACACCGCCAAGGAAAAGCCCCAGGAGGGGAAGGTCCTGGCGGTCGGCAAGGGGCGCCTGCTGGAGGACGGCACGGTCCGCCCGCTGGAGATCAAGAAGGGGGACACGGTCCTCTTCGCGAAATACTCCGGCACAGAAATCCTGCTTCAACAGGAACCCCATCTGATTTTGAAGGAAGAAGATATCTTGGCCGTCAAAGCGGCGAAGAAATAATAAACAGAAAGAGGAGGTTGTTCGATGGCGAAGCAATTGCTGTTCCACGATGAGGCCCGGCGGGCGATCCTGCGGGGCGTGGAGACCCTGGCCCGCGCGGTCAAGGTGACCCTGGGGCCGAAGGGCCGCAATGTGGTCCTGGACAAGAAGTTCGGCTCCCCCACGATCACCAAGGACGGTGTGACCGTGGCCAAGGAGGTTGAGCTGCAGGACCCCTACGAGAACATGGGGGCCGAGATGGTCAAGGAGGTCGCTTCCAAGACCTCCGACACCGCCGGCGACGGCACCACCACCGCGACGGTGCTGGCCGAGGCAATCTACCGGGAGGGGCTCAAGAATGTCACCGCCGGCTCCAGCCCGATCGCGATCCAGCGGGGCATCGCGCAGGCCGTCGAAGTGGTCGTGGACGCCCTGAAGGATCTCTCCAAGCCGATCAAGGACAAGAAGGAGATCGCCCAGGTGGCCACGATCTCCGCCAACAACGACTCCACGATCGGCGATCACATCGCCGAGGCGATGGAGAAGGTCGGCAAGGACGGCGTGATCACCGTGGAGGAAGCCAAGGGAATCGACACCACCCTGGAGGTGGTCGAGGGGATGCAGTTTGATCAGGGGTACCTCTCCCCCTATTTCGTGACGGACGCCGAGCGGATGGAGTGCGTCGTCGAGGAGCCGTACATCCTGATTCACGAGAAGAAGATTTCCGTGATGAAGGACATGGTCCCCTTGCTGGAGCAGATCGCCCGCACCGGCAAGCCGCTGGTGATCGTGGCCGAGGAGGTCGAGGGTGAGGCGCTGGCGACCCTGGTCGTCAACAAGCTGCGCGGCACCTTCTCCTGCGTCGCGGTCAAGGCGCCGGGCTACGGCGACCGCCGCAAGGCCATGCTGGAGGACATCGCGGTCCTGACCGGCGGCCGGGCAATCACCGAGGATCTCGGGATCAAGCTGGAGAACATCACGCTCAAGGACCTGGGCCGGGCCAAGCGGGTGACCGTGGACCGGGAGAACACGACGATCGTTGAGGGGGCGGGCAAGACCGCCGACATCAACGGCCGGATCAGCCAGATCAAGAACCAGATCGGCGAAACCGATTCCGACTACGACAAGGAAAAGCTGCAGGAGCGGCTGGCGAAGCTCTCCGGCGGCGTCGCCGTCGTCAAGGTCGGGGCGGCCACCGAGACCGAGATGAAGGAAAAGAAGGCCCGCGTCGAGGACGCGCTCCACGCGACCCGCGCGGCCGTCGAGGAAGGGATCGTGCCGGGCGGCGGGGTGGGTTTCATCCGCTCGATCGCGGCCCTCAAGAAGATGCAGCTGAAGGACAGCGATGAGCAGGTGGGCGTGGACATCGTCCGCCGGGCGCTTGAGGCCCCGCTGCGCCAGCTGGCCGCCAACGCCGGCCTGGAAGGGTCGGTGGTGGTGCAGGCGGTCAAGGAGCAGAAGGGTTCCAATGGCTTCAATGTGCTGACCGGCGAGTACGAGGACCTGCTGAAGGCCGGGATCATTGATCCCACCAAGGTCTCCCGGCTGGCGGTCCAGAACGCCGCCTCCATCGCGGGGCTGCTCTTGACCACCGAGACGCTGATCACCGACATCCCGGAGAAGGAAAAGGCCGGGGCGGGGATGCCGGGCGGGATGCCGGGCGGCATGCCGGACATGGGAGGGATGTAATCCGTGGCCGCGCTGAACCTCAAGCCGATCGGCGACAAGGTGCTGGTGGAGGTCCTCGAGGCGGAGGCCAAGACCTCCGGCGGGATTATCCTGCCGGACACCGCCAAGGAGAAACCGCAGGAGGCCAAGGTGATCGCCACCGGCTCCGGCAAGGTCCTCTCCAACGGCAAGGTGGTTCCCCCCGATGTGAAGAAGGGGGACAAGGTTCTCTTCGCCAAGTACTCCGGCAGTGAGATCAAGCTGGAGGGGAAGGACTATCTGATCATCGGTCAGGACGACATCCTGGCCCTGATCGGCTAAGCCGCACCACAACAAGGGATTGACACAGGACGGGCGCCGCTCCAACGGCGCCCGTCTTTTTTCGCATTGCGGGTATCCTCTGATGTGCGCCTGCCGGATGGTTGCTTCTTCCGGGGGCTTGACCCCACCCCCCGCTTGTGATACAAAATTATATGGCCATCACGGTTTTCTAGATTCAGGGACGTCTCTATGAGGCGTCCCTTTTTGTTTAACCACCCTTCCTAGACAATTCGGAGGTTTTTTCTTCATGGGAGAGTTCATCGGGCGGGGCAGAAAGGCCCGCCGCTGCTACGGTTTTGACGAAATCGCCCTGGTCCCCGGTCATGTGACCGTCAACCCCGAGGAGGTGGACTGCTCCTGGCAGTTGGATGGCCAGCGGTTCCGGGTGCCGATCATCGCCTCGGCGATGGACGGGGTGGTGGATGTGAAGTTCGCCATCGCCTTCGGCAAGCTGGGGGGGCTGGCGGTGTTGAACCTGGAGGGGGTTCAGACCCGCTACGAGGAGCCGGAAGAGATCCTGGCCAAAATCGTCAAGGCGGAGGGGGAGGAGGCCACCCGGATCCTGCAGGCGATCTACAAGGAGCCGGTCAAGCCCAAGCTGGTGGCCAAGCGGGTCTCGGAGATCAAGAAGGGGAAGGTGCCGGCGGTGGTCTCGGCCATCCCCCAGCGGGCTGAGGCAATGGGGCCGGTGGCTGAGGCCGCCGGGGCCGATGTCTTCGTCGTTCAGTCCACCGTCTCCACGGTCAAGCATGTTTCTTCCAAGTACGAATCGCTCGATCTCAAGAAGTTCTGCAAGAAGATGAAGATTCCGGTCGTGGTGGGCAACTGCGTCACCTATCCGGTGGCGCTGGAGCTGATGAAGGCCGGGGCTTCCGGGGTGCTGGTGGGGATCGGGCCGGGAGCGGCCTGCACCACCCGGGGGGTGCTGGGGATCGGGGTGCCGCAGGTGACCGCCACAGTGGACTGCGCGGCGGCCCGGGACTTCTACCTCAAGCAGACCGGCCGGTATGTGCCGATCATCACCGACGGCGGCATGCGGACCGGCGGGGATGTCTGCAAGGCGCTGGCGGCCGGCTCCGACGCGGTCATGATCGGTTCCCCCTTCGCCAAGGCCAAGGAGGCGCCGGGGAAGGGGTACCACTGGGGAATGGCCACCCCGCACGCCAATCTGCCGCGGGGGACCCGCATCCATGTGGGGGTCAGCGGGAGTCTGGAGGAGATCCTGGTGGGGCCGGCCCGGACCGATGACGGCACGCAGAACCTGGTCGGGGCGGTCATGACGGCGATGGGATCGGTGGGAGCTAAGACCTTGAAGGAGTTCCAGTTGACCGAGATCATCATTGCTCCCTCGATCCAGACCGAAGGGAAGCTGGCCCAGCGGGCTCAGCGGGTCGGCATGGGGAAATAGCCCGTGGCTGCCGGGGCCGCGACGCACGAAAAGATCCTGATCCTGGATTTTGGGTCGCAGTATGCGCAGCTGATCGCTCGAAGGGTGCGGGAACTGGGGGTCTTCTCCCGGATCGTCCCGCACGACATCTCGCCTGAACAGATCGCCCAAGAGAATCCCAAGGGGGTGATCCTCTCCGGGGGGCCGGCCTCGGTGCTGGCTGACGGCGCTCCGATGCCGCATCCCAAGCTGTTCACCCTGCCGGTGCCGACGCTGGGCATTTGCTACGGGATGCAGCTGATGGGGCGGATGCTCGGGGGGCAGGTGGCCAAGGCGGACAGCCGGGAGTACGGCAAGGCGGAGTTGATTGTGGATCAGGCCGACGGGCTGTTCGACGGTTTGCCGGGGAAGTTCACCTCCTGGATGAGCCACGGGGACCATGTCAGCCGGCTGCCGGCCGGGTTTTCCACGATCGCCCACACCGACAACGCCCCG
>PCVW01000056.1:0-8310 GCA_002787095.1 Candidatus Omnitrophica bacterium CG11_big_fil_rev_8_21_14_0_20_64_10
GGCCGGACCCGGCCCGGGGCGGCGCGGCTCAGGATCCGCCGCTCCCGCAGAGATTCAAAGACCAGCGGCAGATCCCCCTGCTCCAGATACCGCAGTCCCCCATGAATCAGCTTGGAGGTCTTGGAGCTGGTGCCGGAGGCGAAATCCCCCTGCTCCACCAGAGCCACCGACAGCCCCCTCAGCGCGGCATCCCGGGCAATCCCGGCCCCCACGATCCCGCCGCCGACCACCAGAAGATCGAATGACCGGCGCCGAAACTCGGCGATCCGCTCCGATCGGCTGAGTATTTCCATTCAGGCGGCCGGGGAGCGAACCCGGTCCACCGCCTCCCGCCAGCCGGCAACCAGCCGGCGGCGCTCCGCGGCGGCCATTCGGGGTCGGAAGGTCCGGCCCGGCCGGTCCGCCAGCCGGGGGATCTCGGACGGCTTCCACCAGCCGATCCCGACCCCGGCCAGGAGGGCCGCTCCCTTCCCGGTGTTGGCGACCATCGGGGGCTTGAGGACCGGCACCCCCAGCAAATCCGCCTGGAACTGCATCAGCCACCGGTTCTCGGCCGCCCCGCCGTCCACCCGGAGGTTCTTCAGCCGGATCCGGCCGTCCTTCTCCATCCCCTCCGCGACATCCAGGGTCTGATAGGCGAGCGACTCCAGGGTCGCCCGGACGATCACCTCCCGGTTGGAACCGCGGGTCAGCCCCACGATCGCCCCCCGGGCATGCATGTCCCAATGGGGAGCCCCCAGCCCCACGAAGGCCGGCACCATATAGACGCCGCCGGTCCCCGTCAGGCGCCGGGCAATCGGCTCGGTGTCGGCCGCCCGCCCGATCAGCTTCAGCTCGTCCCGCAGCCACTGGATCGCCGCGCCGGCGATAAACACCGCTCCTTCAAGCGCGTAGGCCGGCCGGTCGCTCCCGCCGTAAACCAGCGTGGTCAGCAACCCCTGCCGGCTGACGACAAACTTCCGGCCGGTGTTCAAAAGGAGGAAACAGCCGGTTCCGTAGGTGTTCTTGGCGCTGCCGGCCCCCAAGCAGCCATGCCCCACCATTGAGGCCTGCTGGTCCCCGGCAATCCCGGCAATCGGGATGCCGGCCGGCAGGAAACCCAGGGCGGCGGTTTCCCCGAACCGGTCGGTCGGCCCCAGCACCCTGGGCAGGATCGCGGCCGGGACCTTCAGGCACTTCATCAGTTCCGGGTCCCACCGATGGGTCCGGATGTTGTAGAGCAGCGTCCGGGAGGCGTTGGTCCAGTCGGTCGCGTGGACCCGGCCGCCGGTCAGCTTCCAGAGCAGCCAGCTGTCGATCGTCCCGAAGGCGATCCGGCCGGCCGCCGCCTTCCGGCGCAGGCCCGGCAGATGATCCAGCAGCCACCGAATCTTGGTGCCGGAGAAGTAGGCGTCGATCACCAGGCCGGTCTTGCGCCGGAACAGGCCGGCCAGCCCCCGGGCCTTGAGCCGGTCGCAGAGGGGGGCGGTCCGCCGGCACTGCCAGACGATCCCGTTGTGGACCGGCCGGCCGGTGCGGCGGTCCCACAAAACGGTCGTCTCCCGCTGGTTGGTGATCCCGATGCCGGCCACCTCGGCCGGCCGAACCCGGGCATTCGCCAGGGCGGCGGTGACCACCCGGCTGACCGAGCGCCAGATCGCCTCCGGGTCATGCTCCACCCAGCCCGGTTTGGGATAGATCTGCGGATGTTCGGCATACGCCCGCCCCCGGACGCGGGCCCGGCGGTCCAGGATCAGAACGGTGGTGCCGGTGGTCCCCTGGTCGATCGAAAGGAGGAAACGGAGGGGCGGGGTCACCCGGGAAATTCCGAAGGGGATTTTCCGACCGCGACGATGCTGCAGGCCTGGATGGGGTTCAGCCCCAACTGGGTCGCCTTCCGGATCAGCGTCTCCGACTCGGCCCCGGGATTGACGAAGAACTCCTTCGGCTTCTTCCCGGCGATTGCCTTAAGGAGCCGGATCCCCTCGGCTGGCGGAAGATAGAGCAAAACCCGATCCACGGCCCCGGGGATCTCGGCGACCGAACGATACACCTTCAATCCCTCGATCGTCCGCTCCCGGAGATTGACCGGGAAAACGACGAAGCCGGCGGCCTGGTGGGCCCGAACCGCCTTGTTCCCGTATTTGGATCGGTCGCTGGAGGCGCCGATCACCGCGACCGTTGGTTTTCCCATGCCTCGACTAACCGCAGCAGGACCCCCCCTCGGACTTCTTCGGCTCGGAAGCGCACCCGGAAACAGACTCCGTCGGCAAACCGGCCGCCTTCCATTCCTGGATGCCCCCCTCGTAAGCTTTGACCTTGAACCCCTTGGCAGCCAGCTTCTCAGCCGCCCGCTTCGAAGCGCTGCACTGCGGATTGGCGCAGTAGGTGACCACTTCCCTGTCTTTGTCCAACTCACCGGCCCGCTGATCCAACTGGCTGAGCGGGATCTTCTTGGAACCCTGAATCAGCCCCAGCTTGTAATTCTCCGGCTCCAGGACATTGACCACCTGCACCTGCCCCAGCTGTTGCTTCAATTCCTCCCTACGGATGATCTGAACTGACATGGCTGTATCCTCCTTTGACAGTACCATTATACTGCGGAGGACTTCAGAGGTAGGTTTGATAGGTCGAGAAGATCCGGACGGCATATCGGAAAATCAGGACGATCAGAACGACCATCGCCGCGGTGTAGAGGACCATCACAACCGTCAAAGTCCATTTGGCCCAGCGGGAAAAAGCGGGACTGCGCCAGAGGAACGGCAGCCCCAGCGGCCCCAGCACCGCGAAGAGCATCGTCAGGACGAACCCGACGCTGTGGTACCACATCCGGGGCGGTTTCGCTTCCGGAAGCGAGCCGGGCGGCGGAGCCTCCGGCGGCATCTCCCTACCCTCCGATCACCGGCCAGATTCCCTGCAGCCCCTCCCGGATCATCCGGACCGCGAAGGCGGCCAACACGAGACTCATCACCTTCGAGAAGGCCTTCATCCCGTTCTCTCCGAGCCGCCGGCGGAACAACTCCGAGAACCAGAAAACCGCGCCGGCCAACCCGACATTGACCAACATCGCCGCGGCGGCCGCGGCTGAGCCGTGCCGGCCGGCCAGCATCACGATCGCGGTCAGCACCGCCGGCCCGGCGATGATCGGGACGCCGAGCGGAACGATCCCCGGTCCATCGGCGCCGGTCCCCCGCCGCGGCTTCTCCCCCGAAAGCAGGTCGCTCATCGAAATCACAAACAGGAGGATCCCACCGGCGATCATGAAATCATACAGGGTGATCCCCAGGAAGCGGAAGAGGGCCTGCCCGCCGTAGAGGAAAGCGAGCGCGACGACCGCGGCGGTTCCGGTGGACTGCAGGATGATCCGGCGCTGGCGGGCCGGCTTCATCCCACCGGTCAAGTGCAGGTAGAGCGGCAAGGTCCCGATCGGGTCCACCGCCACGAAGATCGGCACGAAACAGCTCCAGAAAGCGGCCACGCTCATCGCCCGCTCCGGAACGGAAACTTCATCGAGCGCCGCCCTTGGCCGGCCAACCGCTCCAGCAGCTTCTCAGCCACCCGTTTCTCGAGCCGCTGCCAGCCGTTCTCCCGCATTGGCGAAGCCATCGAGATCGCCCCGCCGGCCATCGTCCGGTGGCCGCCGGCCCGTGTCTTGTCGCCGGTGTCCTGCTCGAAGATCCCCTGCAGCAGTTTGCCGGCGTGCAGCCGGGGCCGATCGGCCCGAACCGAGACATGGAGTTTCCCGTTGAAGCGGCCGGTGCAGAAGGCCCAGCGGATCCCCTCATAGGTCAATAGGAAATCGGCGGTCTGGGAGACGAAATCGGGCGTCTCCACGAAACCCAAATGGGCCCCGACGACCGCGTCCACCACGAAGGCCCGGTCCAGCGACCGGTTGAGGGTTTTGAAGAAAGAGCGGGGCCGGGGCGGATTCTGGATCAGCCCCAGCGCCTGCAGGTCGCACAGCGGCAGCAGCGCCTGGTACATCTTGATGTCGGGGGCGCCGGTTTCCCGCCCGAGGTTCTGGGTCTCCGAGAGGATCCCGTACACCAGCGCGGTCGCGACCTGCTGGGAGATCGGCTTGCGGGCCAGCAGGAGGGCCTGCGCGAGGATCGTGCTGGTCGCGCCCGCCTTGGGGAGAATCAGCGCGTGATCGGCCCGCAGATGGGAGACCGAGCGGTGGTGGTCGATCACCAGCGCCGCCTGCCGTCCGTTCGGGAAGGCGTTGTTCCCGAACGCCGGCTGCGTGTCCACGAGCGCCACATGGGGATACTGTTTGAAGTCCCGCCGGGTCTGCAGCGGATGGACCGGAATCCCGAGCGCCCGAACCATCGTCTGGTTCTCGATCCGGCCGATCTTCCCGCTGTAGGCGAGGCGGGCCCGGATGCCCCCCACCGCGCCGGCCAGATGGACGAGGGCCAACCCGGCGGCGATCGCGTCCGGATCGGGATGGTTGTGGGTCAGGACCAGCAGGGGGGAGAGGGCCCGCCGCTTGCTCTTCAAAAGCTGAATCAATCCCCTGACGGATCTCATCGGTCCCTCCGGCCGCCTGGGCGGCGCTACTTGCGCTCCACTTCGACCGTGACCCGAACGGCGGTCGGCTCGGTCTCCACGAGCCGGACGAAATCGGGAATGATCAACGGCACTTCCCGGGTCGTCGTCTCGGTGATCTGGCTCACATCCACCGGCTGGGTGGCGAGCGTTTCGAGCGGATTGGGGTACCCCTTCGGGATCCGGGCGTGAACCTGCTGGGGCGCGACCTGGATCCCGATCAGCCGGACCCCCTGCCGGAACTCCCCGACCGTCTGCGCGAGAACCGGCAGCCGGACGATCGTGACCGGCCGAGCCTCGAGAGAAACGACGCTCGGATCGATCTGATAAACCGAGAGGTTGGCGGGGATTCGGACCGCCTCCTCCTGGACCACAAGCTGTTGGGGGCCTTCCTGGACGCCGGCCAGGTCCATCGAGAGAATCAGGGTCGAGGGATTGAACAACTGAAAGGCCCGATCCGATCCCGACAGGGTCACCCGCACTTCGGAAGGCCGGGTCCATTCCAGACGCCAGTCCTTCGGGAGGTTCCGGTACTCGATCGGGACGATGAAGGTCCGGTGGATCGTCTCGGACTGGTAGGCGAACAGGAACCAGGCCAGCGACGCCAACAGGACCGAAGCCACCTTGACCCGGGCATCCTGCTGGAAGAAGGTCTTCCAATCCCCCTCCCGCCCTTTCGGGAAGCGCTGCTTGAAGAAACCCTCCAGCCGCCCCTTGAGCTCCGCGGCCGACTCCATGACGTCGAGCCGCCCCCCCTCGGCGATGCTGATCGTTCCGTTCTCTTCGGAGACGACCACTACCAGGGCGTCGCACCGCTCCGAGAGGCCCAGGGCGGCGGTGTGCCGGGTCCCCCGGGTTCCCACCTCCCGCAGGTTCTTGGAGAGGGGAAGATGCGCGCCGAACTTGACGATCTGTTCCCCCTCGACCAGCATCGCCCCGTCGTGCCCCGGCGAGTGGGTGTCGAAGAGGCTGTACAGCAGCGGCTTGCTGAGGCGCCCCTCCAGGACCACCCCGCCGTCGATGTGCCGCTCCAGCGGCTCCTTTCCTTTGAGCACCAGGAGCGCCCCGATCCGGCGAGAGGCGAGCACGCTGACCGCCTCGATCAAGTTGTCGATCCGAGGGTGGGCCGCGACCGCCCGGCGCTTCCCCCGGAAGGTCCCCCAGAGGGCGATCCGCTCGAACAACCGCCGGAGGTCCTCCTGAAAGACGACCACCAGCGCGATCAACAGGACGGCGAAGACCGCCTGAAACAGCAGAGAGGTCAGGTACAGGTCGAAGGTGCGAGCCAGGAAATAGACGGTCACGACGACCGAAGCGCCGACGAAGATCGAACGGGAGGCGGTCTGCTTGACCCAGGTGATCATCGAATAGATGAAGAGGGTGATGATCGCGATGTCGAAGAAATCGGCCACCCGAAAGTGGTCGACCAAATCGCTGAAGAAGTTCCCCCAGAGCGCCGGCATCACGCCTCCACTCTAGCCGTTGCCTGAACGGCCGTCAAGACGCCCCCACCCGGGCCCCCCTCACCGAGGGGAGGCGAAGATCCGATCGAATTCGATGTCCTCGCTGGCCAGCACCATCGCGATCGGAGGGAAACCGTCCGTGTGGGACAGCAGCTCCTCGTAGTAGCGGCTGTACGACTCCGCCGCCTCATCCGGTTCCGGCGCCCGCATCCCGATGAAGACCAGGCTGGCTCCGCTGGAGGAGCGCCGGATCGTCTGGAACACCTCCGCCCCCTTCTCCCGGACCAGCACCTGAACCTCCGCCTCCACCCGGCTGCGCTTCAGGAAGTCGGCCAGCCCCCGGGTGGCCTCCGGCTGGTCCTCGGCCGAATCGACGATCGTCTTGAGGATCAGTCGGGCGTTCATCCACTCCGGGCTGGTCCGCAGCAGGTGGGCCAACGCCAGCATCAGACTGGCGTTCTGGCTGGTGTGGCTCCACCACAGATCAATCCGGGTCTCGCCGCTCAACTGGGGAGATTCATCCCCTTCCCGGACGACGATCAGATTGCGTCGCGTCCCGGCGACCATCCGGATCAGCCGGACATAGCCGGCCACATTGTGGGCCTGTTCGGTCTCCCCCAGCAGGATGGTGTTGGGCTCCAACGGCCCGAAGCCGTAGGTCTTGACCAGGGCGCAGGCCCCTTCCAGCACATCGTCGGCAGTCTGCAGCTTCACGAGCGCCGGCACCCGGCGCTTCGTCAGGTACTCCTCGATCGAGTCCCCGAGGTTCTCCACCCGGTCGTCCGGGACCCGCTCCGGCACGATCGCCGCCACCGTCAGGAACCCCTTGCCGTGGGAGATCGCGTCGGCCAGGGCGATCAGATACCAGCGGGCCGACGGGGAACCGCTGAGGACCAGAATGTTCGGCCGCCAGGTGCGCGCCGTCGGCTCCCGGCGGGCCATCCGGTAGAGGGAGAACCGGGCCAGCAAGGTCAGGATCCCGTACCGCATGTCCCCCCAGTAGGCCTTCATCTGCCGCCGGCGCATCAGCGAATAGACGCCGCCGGTCACGAGGGTCGCCAGGAAGGTGCCGCCGGGGCTGATCATGAAGGCAAGCACCAGACAAAGCAGCGCCCCGAGCATCGACAGCGGCCAGGGACAACGGAACTCCGGCCGCCAAGCCGGCGAGCCGATCACCCCCTCGAGCGCCGCCGAGAGATTCAGCAGGCCGTAGGCGGTCAGGAAGAAGAGGGTCAACAGGGTGGCGATCGCGTTGAGCCCTCCCAGGAGGATCCCCGCCAGGGCGATCGCGAAACAGATCATCGTCGCCAGGCGGGGGTCGTTCCCCGAGCCGAACCCCCGGCCGATCCGGGCGGGAACCACGCCGTCCTCCGCCAATGCCTGGAGGGTTCGGGGCGCCCCCAGCATCGCCCCGAGGGCGCTGGAGAGGGCCGCCCCCCAGAGCCCCAGCACCACCGCCTCCGGCCAGATCGCGATGTCCCGCATGATGAAGAAATTGGAACGCAGCAGCGCCGGGTCGTGGACCGCCCGGAAGAGGAGCAGCGGGATCGCCAGATAAATGACCAGGCTGGTGCCGACCGCCCCGAGGGTTCCCCACGGCAAGGCGCGGGCCGGGTTCTTCAGGTCTCCCGACATCGCCAGCCCCACCTCGATGCCGGTCACCGCCGGGAAGAAGACGGCGAACACGCTCCAGAACGGCTGCAGCGGCGGGGCCGCGGTCGCCGCCAGCTCAGGGGCGGCCGGCAGCGGGGACGCCGGCCGGAGGGCGCCCAGCGCAAAGGAGACCAGGGAGATCAGCACACAGACCATGACCGGATACTGGATCCGCAGCGCCAGGTTGGCCGAGAAATAAGCGAGCGCCAGCAGCACCGCCAGGGTCGCGACCCCAACGGTGACGGCCGGGAACTGCGGGAAGAGGGTGGCCACCGACTCGGAGAAACCGGCGACATAGAAGGAGATCCCCAGCGTCTGGGCCAGGAAGATCGGCAGGCCGACCGCCGCCCCCGCCTCCACCCCGAGGGACCGGGAGATCATGTAGTAGGTCCCCCCCTTGCCGATCTTCATGTTGGTCGCCAGGGCCGAGATCGAAAGACCGGTCAGGCAGGTGACGCTCGTGGAGAGCAGGACGATCCCGAGGGTCTCGATCAACCCCACCTGACCGAGCACCCACCCGAAACGGAGGTACATGATGACCCCCAGGATCGTCAGGATGCTCGGGGTGTAGACCCCCTGGAAGGTGCCGAACTGGTATCCGGACCGGCCGGCGGGCATAATCAGACGAGGGCGGCGACGATGCTGAGGGCCCCGAAGCCGATCACGA
>PCVW01000056.1:8400-8516 GCA_002787095.1 Candidatus Omnitrophica bacterium CG11_big_fil_rev_8_21_14_0_20_64_10
CCGCCTCGATCGCCAAGTCGAGTGCCGCCGCCAGGTCGCGATCCGACCATGTTTCCAACTGCCGGCGGAAACGGTCGGCGACCTTGAAGAAAACCGGCGGGCGCAACCGGTCCATC
>PCVW01000056.1:8541-8683 GCA_002787095.1 Candidatus Omnitrophica bacterium CG11_big_fil_rev_8_21_14_0_20_64_10
CCGTCGCCGCCTTGGCGATCAGCAGCCGCTCCAGGTGGCGGGTCGCGGCGCGTAGCAGTTGGATCGGCGCCGCGCCCTCGGAAACGGCCCTGAGCAGCGCCTTGTCCAGGTCCGCTTGGTTGCCGTCGAACGCGGCGAAAAC
>PCVW01000052.1:0-7780 GCA_002787095.1 Candidatus Omnitrophica bacterium CG11_big_fil_rev_8_21_14_0_20_64_10
TGTCACCGTGATAGGCGTCGGTGAAATGAACGAACCGTTTCCGGCGGGGCTGGCCGTTCTGCGCCCAGTACTGGTAAGCCATCTTCAGCGCCACCTCCACCGCGGTGGAGCCGCTGTCGGAGTAGAAGACCCGGGTCAGCCCCTTCGGAGCAATCCGGGTGAGTTCCCTCGCCAGCTCAATCGAGGGGATGCTGGCCGCCCCCAGCAGGGTCGAGTGGGCGACCCGGTCCACCTGCGCCTTGAGCGCCCGGTCGAGGGCCGGATGCCGGTGACCGTGCACATTCACCCAGAGAGAGGAAACGCCGTCCAAATACCGGCGGCCCCGGGTGTCCACCAGCCAGTTCCCTTCCGCCCGCTCGACGATCAGCGGGTCGGCGCTCTCCCATTCGGACATCTGCGTGAAGGGGTGCCAGACATGGCGGCGATCGATTGCCGCCAGCTTCTGATGCCGCTCCATGGATGATCTGTCCGCCCGGACCTCTCCGCCGTCGGCCGGGGGTTCGAAAGATGCGCTCGTCCGCCCCAAGCAGCGCAGAAGCCGGCTCACATCAATCTTCCGAGCAATGAGAGCAGGGGTGGGACGGCGCAGCTGAGGGACGATGCCGAGGACCGGAACCTTGCCGAGCCGCTCAATCACCTCCGGGTTGGTCCGCTCCGAGACCGACGGTTGGGCGGAGCGCCCGTTGAGGATCACGCCGATCGGGGTCAGTCCCCGCTGGCGAATCTGCTTGAGGGTCAGGAGGGTGTGGTTGATCGTCCCCAGGCCGGCCCGGGCCACGACGAGGACCGGGAGATTGAGATGGGCCGCCAGGTCCGGCACCGAAAGCTCCCCGGTGATCGGCACTTCCCAGCCGCCGAGCCCTTCAACAAGCAGGAAGGGATGCCGCCGAGCCAGCCGTCCGGCCGCCTCCGCGATCCGGTCGAGGGAGATCGGCGAGGCGCCGTTCATTCCCGTCGCCACCCAGGGGGCGACGGGGGGAACGAAGCGGTAGGGACTGACCCAGTCCACCGGGTCCCGCGTTTGGGCCGCGGCGGTCAGCGCCTCCACATCCTCGGAGATGAGGGAACCTTTCCGGCAGCCGGTCGCGATCGGCTTCATCACCCCGACATCCACCCCTTTCCGTCTCAGGGCGAAGGCGAGGGCGCAGGTGACGGCGGTCTTGCCGACCTCGGTATCAGTGCCGGTGATGAAGAGGCCGTTCACGCGGCGCGGGGAGGCTTCCCCGCCACGAGGAACTCCGGCGGTGGCTGGGCTCCCACGAAATCCCCGCCGTCCACGCCGCTCAAGACCGCGGTGGCGATCGCGGCACTGGCGGCGGTCGTCACCGACTGGAGGGTCGAGAAAATGGTCGGGACATTCGCGCTGGCGTACGGGGCCCCCTCGGGACCGTAGAGGCGGCTGAGCCGGATGGTGTCGGCGTAGAGGTTCTCGGCCCGTTCCCGCAGCCGTTCCTGCTCGGCCGGATCAGCCGTCTGCGCCGCCAGGTCATTGAGCAGCAGGATAAAACCGTAGGCGGCTTCAGGATGAAGCAGGTTTTCCATCTTGACCCGATGTTCCTGCGGGATCCAAACGAAGGGATCCACAAAGGTCGCGGGGAAATAATAAAGCCCCTCCATGGGGGGCGGCTGCTCGGCGGTCTCATGCCCCTCGACATGGGCCGGCGGGGTCCGGACCCGGAATTTCTCCTCCACATAGCGGATCGAGGAGCGGACCAGCTCCGGCTCATATGGGAGGAAGAGATGGGCCGACCAGGTGTTGTTGTCCACCGCGATGCTGTGCTCCCCGTCGGTGCCGGTGTACAACCGCCCCTTGCCGTCCATCGCCGAGACGAAGTGGTCCTTCTGCCAAAAGCAGCGGCGGATCCCCTGCATCAGGATGTCGTGCCGCTGGACCAGCTCGTTGAGGAAGCCCCCCTGCTGGGGCGCGAACCGCTTGACCGCCCGATAGCAGAGGCGGTAGGTGCAGGCCACATCGGCGCTGTGTTCCAGGATCACCCCCTCGTACCGGTGGTTGAAATCCCCTTCATAGACGTGATACCCCATCTGCTCTCCCCGGTTCACATCGTCGGCGCAGTAGAGACCGGCCCGCATCAACCCGTAGCGGGGATCGGCCGGCTGGACCACCTGCAGGCCGAACAGGACCTCCCGCACCATCCGGTTGGCCCATTCAAGGGCGGAGGTGTCTTGGCTAGCCAGGATGTAGGCGTAGACGGCGCTCAGACACCAGGCATTGGCCCCGAGCGGTCCGCGGGGATCGATGAAGCTGTCGCCGAGGGTGTTGTAGGAGAAGTGCCAGATCCCCTCGAACCCCTTGGCCCTCTCCTGCAGCGCCAGCTGCATGACCCGGCCGACCATGGCACCCGCCTGCCGCAGGCGCCCGACCTTGACCAGGGCGTAGATCGTCAGGGCCGCGTCGTAGATCCAGATCCGCCCGAAGCGGGCCACCGAGGCGGCGTCCGGATGGTCCGGGTTGTCCTGATAGCTGCGGCAGAGCCCCTGGAAATCGAACCCGACCTGATCGTTCCGAGCCGGCTCCAGGATCCGCATCCGATCCAGAAAGGCCAGGTTGTTCTTCAGGATTTTGGCTTTTTCGTCCAGCGACAGCGTCGTCACGGCTTCTCCTTCAAGGCATCGGCCAGCGCATCGGCGGCCCGCTTCAAATCGGCCGGATCATGGGCGGCGTTGACCGCGGTCCGGATCCGGGCGGTCCCTTCCGGGACCGTCGGCGGCCGGATCCCCGGCGCGAAGATCCCCCGATTGAACAGGGCGGCCGACAACCCCATCGCCGCTCCGGTCGAGCCGGCCGCCTCCCCCTGATACGGCGCTTGGAACGGAACAATGTGGCTCTCCGCCGGCGACACCGTCACCCCCAAACCGGTCAGGACCCCTTCCCACGCATGGATCTTCTCCCAGAGGGCCCGGCGCAAAGCCGGTTCTCGCTCGATCACTTCCAGCGCCGCCAGCGCCGCGGCGGCCGAAGCCGGCGGCAGGGCGGTCGTGTAGATGAAGGGGCGGGACTTGTTCCTGAGAGTGTCCATCATAACACGGGAGCCGGCGACGAACCCCCCCATGGAACCCAGGCTCTTGGAGAGGGTGCCGACCTGTAGCAGGAACGGCGGCGGGGTTTTTCCCGGCCCCGCCAGCCCGAAATGTTCCAGCGTCCCCCGCCCGGTCGGCCCCATGACCCCGGTCCCATGGGCGTCGTCCAGAATCACCCCGGCCTCGTAGCGCTGCGCCAAATCCAGGATGTCCGGCAGCGGAGCCGGATCCCCGTCCATGGAGAAGATCCCCTCGGTCACGATCCATCTGCGGCGGAACCGGCCCGGCCGCTGGGCCAGCGCCCGTTCAAGGCCATGCATCTCCTTGTGGGGATAAGCCCGCAGGGTGGCGCCGCTTAAGCGGCAAGCATCAATCAGGCTGGCGTGGTTGAGATGATCCACGATCACGCAGTCGCCGGCCTCCAGGAGCCCGGCGATCACCCCCAGGTTCGCCATGTAGCCGGTGGAAAAGGTCAGGGCCGCCTCGGTCTGCTTGAAGCGGGCCAGCTTCTCCTCCAGCGCTTCATGCAGCGGCAGGTGCCCCCCCAGCAGCCGGGCCGCCCCCGCCCCGGCGCCGAAGCGGTCCACCGCCTCCCGGGCCGCCGCCCGCACCGCCGGATGGAGATGGAGCCCCAGCGCGCTGTTGGAGGACAGGTGCACCAGCCAGCGGCCGCCGATCCGGATCCGGCCCCCTTCGACCGCCTCCACACTCGGAAAGCTGCGGTAAAGGCCGGCGGCCCGAATCCCTTCCAGCGCCGCTTGAAAACCTTCTTCAAACCACCCGAAATCGTCCGACAGCTCTTCGGTCGTTTTAGTTTCCATTAGAGGATTCGGCTGTCGATAGAAAGGACCTGACCGGTCACCGACCGGCCGGCGTCGGAAAGGAGCCAGGCGGTGAAGGCGGCCGCGCTCTCGGCGGAACCGACCTCCCCGAGGGCCGAGTCGGCCCGGGCCCGTTCCCAACCGGCTTCCGGCACGGCCCGGGTCATCTTGGAATCAATGAAGCCGGGCAGAATCACATTGGCGGTCACCCCGAAACGGCCCATCTCCCGGGCGACCGTCTTGACGAAGCCGACGGTGCCGGCCTTGGCCGCCGCGTAGTTGGCCTGCCCGATCCGGCCGGTCGCCCCGCCGTAGGAGCCGAAGGCAATCAGCCGGCCGGCCCGCCGCTCCTTCATATGGGGAAGCGCCGCCTGGAAACAAACGAACAGTCCGGTCAGATGGAGGGCCAGCACCTCGTCCCAGTCGGCGTCGGTCATCTTGAGGAGGGTCTTGTCCCGTGTGTTGCCGGCCGCGTAAACCAGCCCGTCCAGCGGGCCGTCGGCCAGCGCCCGCTTCACCAGATCACGGGCCTGCGCGCGGTCGGTCAAATCGGCCTGGACCATCCGAATTCCCTGACCTTCCAGCGTCTCGGCCCCCTTCCGGTCGGTCCGGTAGCTGCCGAGCACTTGAGCGCCGGAGGCTTGGACCGCCCCGGCGACGGCCCGGCCGATTCCGCCGGTGGCGCCGGCGACAAGGATCCGCCTGCCGGTTAAATCAGCGATCATGACGATTGGACACCGGTGTCCTGGCGTCTCTGTGTCCCGGTGTCTCCGGAGTTCAGACCGTGAAACCCAGGTCCCGGAGCATCTTCATGTCCTGCCCCGGTTGGCGGCCGTGGGTTGTCAGATACCCCCCGATGATCAGGGAGTTGGCGCCGGCCAGGAAAGCCATCGACTGGAAATCCCGCAGGTTCACCTCCCGCCCGCCGCCCAGCTCCAGCTTCGCCTTCGGCAGGATGAAGCGGAAGACCGCGATCGTCTTGACCACCTCCTGCGGGCTGGGGGGGGTGTTCTCCTCCATCGGGGTCCCCGGCCGGGGATTGAGGACATTGATCGGGGCGCAGGTGACATCCAGCTCCGCCAACTCGAAGGCCAGCTCCAACCGCTGCTGCCGCGACTCCCCGAGTCCCAGGATCCCGCCGCAGCAGGTCTCCACCCCGTTGCGCTTGACCATCCGCATCGTCTCCAGCCGTTCCCGGTAGGTGTGGGTCGTGCAGACCTTCTCGAAATGACTCTCGGAGGTCTCTAGGTTGTGGTTGTAGCGGGTCATCCCGGCCGCCTTCAGGGCCAACAGCTGTTTTTCGGTCAGGAACCCGAGGGAACACTCCGGCTCGATCCCAACCTCGGCCTTGACCCGCCGGACCGCCTCGCAAAGGAGCGGCAGGTCCTTGTCGGACAGCCCCCGGTTGGCGGCGACGATGCAGAACCGTTTGGCCCCGAATGACTTCGCTTGCCGGGCCCGCTCTAGGATCTGCTCCACACTCATCATCGGATAGGTGGAGACATCGGTCTCATATCGGGCCGACTGGCTGCAGAAGCCGCAATCCTCGGAGCAGAGCCCCGACTTGGCGTTGACTAGGGCGCAGAGATCCACCTCGCCGCCGGTGAATTTTTCCCGGATCCGGGTGGCCTGGGCCGCCAAGGCCAGGATGTCGGACCACTGCTCCAAAGCGATGAAGGCCTCGGCCTCTTCCATCGTAATCTTCCCGCCAGCGATGATCCGGTCGGCGACGGCCTTCGGGTCCACGATCTGAGCGGTTGTGGGCATGGCTTTTCTCCTGTGGTTGGAATCTGTTATCCGACGGATGGGGGGAAATGTCAACCGCTTTCGGTAGATGGGTTGACGGTTCGAGGGATGGGGGTTACGCGGAAATGTCGACCGCGTAATATTCCCGGCCGTCAATCCCAAGCCGGACGATGCTCCCCTGGGTCAGGTCCAGGATCAGATGCTGATCCGGACCGGTCCGGGCCAAGTAAACGGCGAAGGCGTCCGGGTCAATCTGCTGCCAGGTATCCGGCCTCAACAGGAAGGTGGGGGGGTGATCTCTCGGCAGAGTCAAACGCTTGAAGTACCGGCCATCCAACGCGAAGATTGTCCGCTCCCCATCTGAAGCCGCCCCCTGTAACAGCGCGTTGTTCCGGTCGGAAAAGCTGGAACCCGTTTCCATCGAAACGATCTGCATGCCTCCGGTGTAAGCTCCCCGCGGCAAAAGCCGGCCAACCACGCCGTCCAAAACACTCTGGTGAGAAATGACCCGGGTCAACTGGCTCAATTCCGAGGCGGTCGGCGCATCGGCCCGCACCAGGGCCAGCTGCGCTCCCTTTTTCCGCGGTCCGATCCGTTCGGCCGTCTCCGGGGCTGTCTCAGCGAGCCATGCGGCGTCAACCACCAGAATCTTCGGAATGTTCGGCAAAACCTGAAGCGGCTGATTCCGGGCCGCCATCGCCCCGACAATCTCCCGCCGCCATTCGGGCGTTAACCAACCCATCTGTTCCAGCCACCACCGGGAAAGCCCGTCAATACGGCCAATGAACCGATACCCCGCATCGACCAAGGCCTGCCGCACCTCATCGGAAACATCCAGAAAGTGGAGGGAGTCCTCGCTCCGGAGAGCCAGCCCCCGATCCGACAACGCCCGCTTCAATTCCTCCAAACTTCCATCTCCAAAACCGGGCTCCGAACGGATCTCTTCTTCGGGGGTCTCCAGCAGTTCAGCAATTGTCTCCAACCCCTGTTTCTCCAAATTGTTCAAGACCCGGGTCGAGACCGCCAGGGAGCTGGTCAAGTCAGGATTCAGAATCTCCCGCCGCGGGCCGGCCATTCGAAGGAAGAGGGCCCTCACCTCCTCCACATCCACATGCGCCCGCAAACGGAGAATGAACCGTTCAAAAATAGGCCGATTCGAAGGTTCGGCCGCCAATGCCGATAAGGCATCCAAGACATCCCGCCGAACCTCCGGCCAACCACCGGATTGGTAACCTGCTGGGGAGCCAATCAAATCGCCGATCCATTTTTCGATTCGAGGATCCGAACCTGCCTCCGCCGGAGCCGGTCCATCCGGGGGCGCCTCCATCCCGAAACGGAGCCCCAGCCTGTCCAATTCTCCCCTTATTTCGTCAACGCCGGTGGAACCGAGTTGTTCATCAGAACGAAGCCTCTCCTCCATTTTCGGATCCGTCACCAGCGCTCCCAAGGTCCGGATTCCCAACCGCTGGATGGCTTCCTCGCTTCGAGGAGAGAGATACATGGCAAAGAGTCGGATATCCAGCGCAAGGAGCGCCGAAAGCTGCCGCTCCTTCGGCTCGGAATAGACCCGTTCGTAATAAATATCCCTGAGACGCCACCTCTGAATCCTCCATAAAGCCCGGTTCTTTCTCTGATAGACGGTGGCCGGTACAACCCCAAGCTTCTGAGCCAGTTCCCTTACGGAGAGAGCCGCGGCGGCGGTGTCCGGAGTGAGCCCCAATCCAACCAAGGTTTCTCGTCCCCTGCGATGAAGCCGATTGAGGAGGGGGTCAAGAACCTCGGGATCGGCATCACGAAGGCGCCCTTCCAAAATTGGATCCAACGGCGGCAGATCGGAAGGATGGAGGGCTTGAGCCAACTGGGGCTCGGTGGCGGTCTCCAGACCGGCCTGGGCACGCAGACTCCAGGCCGGAGCCGGCAGCGCCAGACTCAACGAGAGGGACAACGCCCCCCATTGAATGCAGGATCGGGTCAGAAGCGTGAGGCGACTCATCCCCTCAAGTATGCCTTCCAGCGGAGGATAAAGTCAATATTAATATCTAAATATATATTGCTGCTATCCTAGCGCCCAGACCGGGATCAGGCCCCCCCGCCGGGAGACATTGACGACCTGCTCCCGGGAGGAGCGGCCCAGGATCGCGATCCCGTCCCGGGTGGCGGCAAAGCCGGTGACC
>PCVW01000052.1:7811-7908 GCA_002787095.1 Candidatus Omnitrophica bacterium CG11_big_fil_rev_8_21_14_0_20_64_10
CCGCGTCCGCCACCGGGAAAAGCTCCGAGCGGACCGAGACCGTCTGCTGGACCACATGGGTGCCGGGCGCCCGCAGGGCGCAGGCGATCTCCTTCTC
>PCVW01000058.1:0-147 GCA_002787095.1 Candidatus Omnitrophica bacterium CG11_big_fil_rev_8_21_14_0_20_64_10
AAGGAAACATCCTCGGTGTAGTTGTAGACCACCTTGGCGTCCAACTCATCGCCGGCGTGCTCATCGCGGCCGGAGATCGGAGCCTCGGCAAAGCGAGCGTGCGTGTAGCGCGCCCAGATCGAGACATCCTCCAGCGGCTGCGCCCCG
>PCVW01000058.1:179-7663 GCA_002787095.1 Candidatus Omnitrophica bacterium CG11_big_fil_rev_8_21_14_0_20_64_10
GGCCGCCGTGTCGTTGGCGTCAAACGTGGTGTACAGGCTCGGCGTCGAATCCAGGCCCGAGAAGAAGTCCTGGATGTAGGTGTGGAACTGCCCGCGGAACATCGGATCCCAGGCGTCGAAATCATCGCTGGCATCCGCGCCGTTGGAGACAGACTCCGACTCTTCGCCGGAATAATACACCCAGCCGATCCCGGTCGTCGGGGTCCACTTCACATCGGCCCAATGGTACCGGGCGTCGATCGTGGCGCCCCACGCCTCGCGATCCCGCTCCTGCTCGATGGTGGCATCCGCCAGCTCACCGAACTGGAAGGCCCCTTCCCCGCTCAGCACCAAATTCGCGATCGGAGAAGCGGAGGTCCGCAGACCCACCGCGTGGACCTTGTTGGTCTCATAGGTCCGGTTGACGCCCGCGCCGCCCAAATCGGCGTCGGCAGTCGTCACCGTGGCCCCCGCGCGGCCCGACTCTGACTTCTTGAAGAACCAGTACGGCTCGATCTCGGCCTCCCACTGATCCAGCTTGTAGTTGACCAAAGCACCGTACAGATCCTCGTCATCGTCAGCGACGCCGGTCTCGTTGATCTTGGCCCAGACACCCTCGATCGTCAGAGGGGCAAAGTCCAAAATCACCCGGATGGCGTCATAGGAGTTGAAATCACTGAACTCCTGTCCCTGCGTGGTGTGCGGTGAAACACCCGTGGCGAGGGTCCCGAAGGTCCCCTCCGGATCGGCCAGAATCCCGGCGCCGACGATGAAGCCGGTCCCGTACTGCAGATCCTGGCGGCCCGCGATCACCGTCACCGGGGAGTAAAGGAACTCCCGCAGGACGACATAGGCCTGATCCACGCCGATCTGGTTGTCCCCCGCGCCGTTGTTCTCGCCGTCCCAGACCCGCTGGTTGACGAGCTGCACCGTCGCCGAGACATTGTCAGTCAAATCAGCGTCCACCTGCAGGTGAACGGTCGAGAGCAGGAAATTCACCTCGTCGTCGTTGGTGACGGCGTTGGCCCCTGCCCCGAGCCCTCCACCCGGATTGTTGATCTGCTTATTCTTCAGGTCGTAGTTGTGCTGCGACACGCCCTTGAGGTCAATGTCGCCGCTGACCCGAATGTTTTGAACCTCCGCGTAGGCCGTGCCGGAAACCGACACCGCGAACGCCAGAAGTCCCGCATACAGCCATTTACCCATTTTTGATATACCCCTCCTCGTTTTGAGGTGATGGGTTCATCATAACCTACCTTTACGGTAAGCCAGGGGAGCACTGACTAACCAACCGCACGCCCGTGGCCACCTGCACCCGCCTTGGGCGCTTGGGGACAAAATAGGGTGTAAACCAAGTGGTGTCAAGGAGTTTTTTCTTTAAGATGTGCGATATACTTGAAGGAAGAGCTTCGCGCCTGTAGCTCAGGTGGAAAGAGCACCTCACTCCTAAGGAGGGTGTCGGCCGTTCGAATCGGCCCAGGCGCACCACTTATTCGGCGTCGTATTGGAGGAGGGAGAAGGGGGTGACCCCGAACGGCTTGAGGCGCTGCGCCCCTTTCAGGAAGGTCAATTCCACCAAGAAGGCGGCTCCCACCACCTTCCCCTTGAGTGTCTGGATCAGCTCCAGGGAGGCGGCGGCGGTCCCGCCGGTCGCCAGCAGGTCATCCACCAGCAGCACCCGGGTCCCTTCCGGGAAGGCGTCGGCATGCAGCTCAGCGGTCGCCGAGCCATACTCCAGCTTGTAGGAGGCCTTCACGGTGTTCCAGGGAAGCTTCCCCGCCTTGCGGACCGGGGCCAGGCCGGCCTCGAGCAGATAGGCCATCGCCGAGCCCAGGATCAGCCCGCGGGACTCCACCGCCGCCACGGTCTGGACGCCGGCCTTCCGGAACGGCTCCACCAACCGCTCGGTCATCTCCTTAAAGGCGGCCGCATCGGCCCAGAGGGGGGTCAAATCCTTGAAGACAATCCCCGGCTTGGGATAACCGGGCACATCCCGCACCAGCTTCCTGAGATCGGCCAGGGCCATCAAACGGCCTGCTCCTGGGTGGCCAGGAAGGCATGCAGCTTCTTCTCGGCCGACCCCTGGATCTGCCGGACCCGTTCCCGGGTGATCCCCAGCTTCTCGGCAGTCTCCCCCAAGGTCAACCCAATCCCATCCTTGAGCCCATAGCGGAAAGTCAGCACTTCCCGCTCCCGGTCGGTCAGCCGGGTCAGCAAGTCCTGCACCTGCTCCCGGGTCAGGAAATCATCCAGCTCGTTCTTGCCGGAGGCGGCCGCCTGCTTTTGCTCCACGATGTCCATGAACTGGGCGCCGCTCTCCTCATCCCCAACCGGGGCGTACAGGGAGGTCGGCTGCACCAGCATCTCCTCGATCTCATTGATCTTCCGGACCGTCATCCGCATCGACTTGGCCACCTCCCCGGAGGCCGGCTTGCGGCCCATCCGCTGGGTCAGCCGCTCCACCGTCTTGCGGTACTTGGAGATGATGTCCACCATGTAGACCGGGATCCGGACCGTCTTGCCCTGGTTGGCGATCGCCCTCAGCACATACTGCTTGATCCACCAGGCCGCGTAGGTGGAAAAGCGGTACCCCTTGCCGGGATTGAATTTCGTGACCGCCCGCATCAGCCCCAGGTTCCCCTCCTCAATCAGGTCGGAGATCGGAAGCCCCAGGTACCCGTACCGCTTGGCAATGCTGATCACCAGCCGCAGGTTGGAGCGGATCATCTTCAGCCGCGCCTCGGCGTCCCCGGCCCGGACCTTGCGGGCCAACTCCACCTCCTGCTGGGCGGTCAGCAGCGGAATGTCCTTGATGTCCTTCAGGTACAGTTTCAGCGCATCAGGCATTTTCCCTCCTCAGAACCGCTTGGGCCGCCGCCAGACGGGCGATCGGAACCCGGTAGGGGGAGCAGCTGACATAGGAAAGCCCCGCCCGATGACAGAAGTCGATGCTGTCGGGGTCTCCTCCATGCTCCCCGCAAATCCCAAGTTTCAGATCCCGGCGGCGCTTGCGGCCGCCGGCGATCGCCAACTCAATCAACCGGCCCACACCCGGCTGATCGATCGAAGCAAACGGGTTGACCTTCACGATCTCCCGCTCCGCGTAGACCGGCAGGAAGGAGCCGCTGTCGTCCCGGCTCATCCCCAGACCCGTCTGCGTCAGGTCGTTCGTCCCGAAACTGAAGAACTGGGCGGTCTGGGCAATCCCCTCGGCGACCAGGGCCGCCCGGGGGACCTCGATCATCGTCCCGATGAGGTAGGCGATCTTCTGCCCGGTCTTCTTCTGAACCGCCTCGGCCGTCCGGTGGACCACCTCGCTCTGAAGCTGCAGCTCCTTCTCGAAGGCAACCAGAGGAATCATGATCTCCGGGCGAACCCGGACACCGCTCTTCTGCACCTGCGCGGCCGCCTCGAAGATCGCCCGGGCCTGCATCTCGGTGATCTCGGGGTAAACGATCCCCAGCCGGCAGCCGCGGTGCCCGAGCATCGGGTTGGCCTCGTGCAGCTGATGGATGCGGGCCGACAACTTCTCATAAGGCAGGCGCAGCTTGTCGGCCAGGTCCCGGATCTGTTCGCTCTCCTGCGGCAGGAACTCATGCAGCGGCGGATCCAGCGTCCGGATCGTGACCGGCCGGCCCCGCATCGCCTTGAACAGGCCGATGAAGTCCTCCCGCTGGAACGGCAGCAGCTTCTTCAGGGCCGCCGCCCGGGCTTCGGGCGTCTCGGCGACGATCATCTCCCGGACCGCGTCGATCCGGCTGCCGCCAAAAAACATGTGCTCTGTTCTGCAGAGGCCGATCCCCTCGGCGCCGAAGGCGATCGCCGTCTGAGCCTGGTCCGGCTGATCGGCGTTGGTCCGAACGCCGAGCTTGCGGACCTGGTCGGCCCAGCCCATCAGGGAGGCGAACTGCCGGTAGGCCCGGCTCTTCCTGGAATTCAGGTTCTTTTTGACAAGCACCTGGACCACCTCGCTCGGAGCGGTCTGAACCTGGCCCTCAAACACCTCCCCGACGGTCCCGTCGATCGAAAGGAACTCCCCCTCCCGGATCGTCTTCCCCTTGACCCGGACAACCCGGGCCGAATAATCCACATGCAGATCCTGCGCCCCGCAAACGCAGACCTTCCCCATCTGCCGGGCCACGAGGGCCGCGTGGGAACTGACCCCCCCGCGGGCGGTCAGGATCCCCTGCGCGGCGATCATTCCCCGCAGGTCCTCCGGGGTCGTCTCCACCCGGACCAGCAGGACCGGGTCCCCCCGGTGCGCCAGCGCCACCGCGTCCTCGGCGTTGAAGACCACCTTGCCGCTGGCCGCCCCCGGCCCGGCCGGCAGCCCCTTGCAGAGGAGCCGTCCGGCCGCCTCGGCCGCCTTCCGGTCGTTTCGGTCGAAAACCGGCGCCAGCACCGAACTGAGGGAGTCGGCCGGAACCCGCATGAGCGCGGTCTTCCGGTCGATCAGCTTCTCGCCGACCATCTCCACCGCGATCCGGACCGCCGCCAGCCCCGTCCGTTTCCCATTGCGGGTCTGCAGCATGTAGACGCGGTTGTCCTCGATCGTGAACTCGAAGTCCTGCATGTCCCGGAAATGCTTCTCCAGCGTGCGCCGGATCTGCTCCAGCTCGGCGTGCGCCTTGGGCATCTCCTTCTTGAGCTCCTGCAGCGGCCGGGGCGTCCGGATGCCGGCGACGACATCCTCCCCCTGCGCGTTGATCAGGTACTCGCCGTAGAAGACCTTCTCGCCGCTGGCCGGGTCCCGGGTGAAGGCGACGCCGGTGCCGGAGGTGTTGCCGAGGTTCCCGAAGACCATCGTCTGCACATTGACCGCGGTCCCCCACTCGTGCGGAATCTTGTACTTGCGCCGGTAGACGATCGCCCGGTCGTTGTTCCAGGAGTTGAAGACCGCCTCGATCGCCCCCCACATCTGGGTGACCGGGTCCTGCGGGAAGGCCCGGCCGGCATGCCGCTGGATCAGCTGCTTGTAGCGGCGGATCAGCTCCTGCAGGTTGCCCGGCGTCAGATCGCTGTCCCGCTCCACGCCGACCTCCCGCTTGAGCCCCTCGAGCACCTCCTCAAACGGTTCGTGGGCGTCCTTCCCATTCGCCTGCACCCCCATGACGACATCGCCATACATCTGCACGAAGCGGCGGTAGCTGTCCCAGGCGAAACGGGGGGAACCGGAGCGGCGGGCCAGCACCTCGACGGTCTTGTCGTTGAGCCCGAGATTCAGGATCGTGTCCATCATGCCGGGCATCGATTCCCGGGCGCCGGAGCGGACGGAAACCAACAGGGGGTTCGCCGCGTCGCCGAACCGCTTGCCGGTCAGCTTCTGCAGGCGGGTGACCGCCCGGTCCGCTTCCCCCTTGAGCCCGGCCGGCAGCCGGCGCTTGTTCGCGTAGTAGCCGGTGCAGACCTCGGTGGTGATCGTGAAGCCCGGCGGCACCGGCAGCCCGATCCGGGTCATCTCCGCCAGGTTCGCCCCCTTGCCGCCCAGGAGCGTCTTCAGCTTGGCGTTGCCGTCCGCCCGGCCGGCCCCAAAGAAGTACACCTGCTTCTTCCTGCTTGAGCTCATTCCTTCCCCTTCGCGTTGACCGCCGGCGCGACACCCGAGAGGGGCAGCTTCGAAAGATCGGCGAACCCCCGGGCGACCGGCCCATAGATGTCCCGCAGCATCGCCAGACGATTACGCCGCAGCTCGACATCCTCATCCATCACAAAGACATTCTCGAAAAAGGCATGCACCGCCGGATACAGGGTCCCGTAAACCCGCACCGCGCCAGCGTAATCCCGGGCGTTGAGGGCCCCATTCAGCTGGGGCGACAACCGCTGCCACTCGGTCCAGAGGGCCTTCTCCTCCGCCCCTCGGAAACAGGCCGCGTCCACCGCCCCGGGCAGCGGCTCCTTCCCCAAACCCTGAGTGATCCGGCCCGACCGCTCGGCCACCTTGGCCGCCTGCTCCAGCAGCTGCCGTTCCTTCGCCGGGCCGTTCCAGAGACCGGCCAGAACCCGCAGGCGAAGGGCCGCCCCGGCCAGGTCGGAGCCGTCGGCCGCCAGGACCGCCTCGATCATCGGGCGGGCCGCCGGCCCGTATTCCATCGCCATCAGCCACTCAAACCGCTCCCGCATAAAGGCAGTCAGGGAACGCAGAAGCGCCGGCTCGACGGAAAAACCGGGATACGATTGTATCCCCGTCTCAAAGAGGGTGTCAATCGAGACCCCGTGGAAGGCAATCCCACCGGGATTCGACAGAAGAATCCGGACCGCCCCGAGCGCCTGCCGCCGCAGGGCATAGGGATCAAGCGAACCGGTGGGCTTGAGCCCCGCGGCGAAGAATCCGGCCAGCATGTCCAACCGATCCGCCAGCCCGATCACCGCCGCCAGCGCTCCGGACGGGAGCGGATCAGACTGGGAACGGGGAGCATACTGCTGGGCGATCGTCTCGACCACCTCGGCCGGCTCCCCGGAGGCGGCCGCGTAGCAGCCGCCGACCACCCCCTGCAGGGAGGGGAACTCCCGCACCATCTGGGTCACAAGGTCCGCCTTCAACAGCCGGACCGCCCGGGGAATGCTCCGGGCGACCGGCTCCGGCAGGTGGGCCGCCGCGGCAATCGTTTCCGCCAGCTTCTGGATCCGGGGAAGCCGGTCGGCGACCGACCCCAGCTTCTCGTGAAAGACCACCTGGGCGAGGGCCGGCACCCGCCCCTCCAGCGGCAGGCGGGTATCGTCCCGGTAAAAGAAACGGGCGTCCACGAAACGGGCCTCGAGAATCCGCTCGGTGTTGGCCAGGACCCGCTTCGGATCGCTCCCCTTCCCCTCCAGCACCGCCAGGAAATTCGGCTGCAGCCGCCCGCTCCGGCCCCGGACGCCGAACAGCTTCAGGTGCTTGGCCATCGCCGTCTCCAGCACCTCGGCCGGCAGTTCCAGGAACTTCGGGTCGAAGCGGCCGATCGCCACCTCCGGCGCCTCGGCGAGAAAACTGATCGTCGTCAACAACTCTTCGGTCATTTCCCGGCCCGCCCCCGCCAACCGGCCGCCGGCCTGCCGGGCTGCCTGCTCCAGCCGCTTCTTCAACGCCGACCGCTTCGGCCACACCGACTCAATCCGGCGAGTCGTCCCGTCGGGAAGCCGCTGAAGCGACGCCCCCTGCTCCAGATGGACCCCCAACGCCTCCATCTTTTCAAAGTAAGCGGCCGCCTCCGGAACAAAAAGGGCCGTCCCTCCCGAGCGCCGGGTCCCGCGGGTGGTCCGCTCGGCCCGCAGCATCCCCAACCGGCAGGGGACCGGCTGCTTCCCGTACAGCGCCAGCAGCCACCGGATCGGCCGGGCAAAACGGATCCCGGAAGCGTCCCACCGCATCGTCTTGGGGGCCGGCAGGTCGGACAGGATCTTCGGCACCGCCTCGAACAGCTGTTGGGAAGCGGTCCGCTGCTTCTCGGCGATCAAGACCTCCTCCTTCCCCAGCACCTTCCGCTTGAGGCGCCCGAGCACCACCCCCTGCCGGCGGGCGAAGG
>PCVW01000058.1:7709-10983 GCA_002787095.1 Candidatus Omnitrophica bacterium CG11_big_fil_rev_8_21_14_0_20_64_10
CCGACCGTCGGCATCGAAGGCGATCCGAACCGGCGGACCCTTCTCCTCGATCCGGACCACCGGCGCAACCCCCTCGACCCGCAGGACGAGGCGGCGCGGGGTCCCATAGACCGTCAGCCGTTTCCAATCCAGACTCAGTCCGTCGAAGACCTGCGCGGCGATCGCCCCCAGCCCCCGGCCCTCCGGATCGGCGTCCAGGAACCCGGGCATGAAATCGGCCGGCAGCTCCTCACAGCCGATCTCCAGCAGGAAATCGTGCCGGGCCGGGCCGCTCTCAACTCTTTTTGGCTTTGCGCTCTTTTTTCTTGTCGGCATTCGATTCGCCGCCCGTCTCCCGGTCCAGGTAGGCCTGCGCGCACCGCTTGGCGAGCCCCCGGATCCCGGCGATCAGGGTCGGCCGCTCATTCTGGCTGACCGCCCCCCGGGCGTCCATCAGGTTGAAGGCATGCGAGGTCTTCAGCAGCTGCTCGTAGGCCGGCAGGATGAGCCCGGCCTCCAGCAGTTTCCGGGACTGCGCGGCCGCCTCCTCGAAATAGCGCCGCTGCTGCTCCGCATCCGCGTGCTCGAAATTGTAGCGGGAGCATTCGATCTCCTCGATCCGGTGAACCTCCCCATAGGTGCGGCGGTCGTCCCATCTCAATGCGTAAAAATCCAGGTTCCCCTGCAGGAACATCGCGATCCGCTCCAGCCCGTAGGTGATCTCCGCCGAGATCGGCTCCAGGTCGATCCCGCCGATCTGCTGGAAGTAGGTGAACTGCGTCACCTCCAGTCCGTCCAGCCAGACCTCCCATCCCAGCCCCCAGGCGCCGAGAGTCGGCGACTCCCAGTCGTCCTGAACGAACCGCAGGTCGTGGGCCTTCAGATCGACCCCCAGCTCCTGAAGGCTTTCGATGTAAAGCTGTTGAACATCCTGGGGAGCGGGCTTCAGGATCACCTGATACTGGTAATATTTCTGGGAACGGAGGGGATTCTCGGCGTACCGCCCGTCGGTCGGCCGGCGGGAGGGCTGGACATAGGCGACCGACCAGGGGGCCGGACCCAGCGAGCGGAAAAAGGTCTGCGGGTGGAAGGTGCCGGCCCCCATCTCCATGTCGTACGGCTGGGCGATCAGGCAGCCCCGGTCGGCCCAGTACCGGGCCAGCCGGGCGATGATCTCCTGAAAGGTCAGTCCCTTTCTCATGCCGCGCTCCTGGCCGGCAAAGCCGGCCGGTCGATCCCCCGCTCACAGCCGGTCTGCAGCAGGAACCGCCGGCTCCTGAGCTCCCGCTCCAGCACCCCGTCGAGCAACCCTTGGAGCTTCAACCGCAGCTCGGCGGCGACCGGCGGACTCAACGCCAGCCGGCGCAACTCCTCCCACCGCATCGTCAGCATCCGCTCCAACGACAGCCGACCTCCCGGCGAAAGGCGCAACGCCCCGGGGTCCGGCAGCACCCCCTGGATCTGCAGCAGATGGACTTCCAGGAACCGGGCGACCGCGGCCGGATCGGCCCCCTCGGCCAGGCTCCGCAGGACCGACAGCAGCAGCCGGTAGATCTCCGGATGAGGATCCCCGATCTCGGTCATCTGGTCCACCAATTCCAGGCAGAAGGTTCCGTAGCTGAGCCGGACGAAATCCCGCCGGATCCCGTCGAACGGATCGATCAGGTCAAAGCTGCTGATCAACCCGAGGTTGGACCGCCGCCGTTCGTACAGCACGATCGCCTGCCGGGTCATCGGCTCCAGATACCAGGGAACCGCCGCCCGGGCCCCCCGCACCCCCTTGACCAGGCCGTGCACCTTGCCGCAGTCGGGAGTGTAGGCAACCACCAGGAGACTGGTCTCCCGCATCTCCCGGCGGCGCAGCAGGATCGCCTCGGTCGTGATCACCCCGCCTCCCGTCCGGACCGCCGGGCCAGCCCCTTGAGCTCCTCGCCGACCACCCCGCCGGAGATCACCAGCCGCATCCCCTGCTCCACCGACATCGTCAGATGGGTCATTCGGGATTCGTCCACCAACATCAAATAACCGGAGGTGGGGTTCGGCGTGGTCGGAACAAAGACATGGCTGACCTCCTCGGCGGTCTTCTGCTGCACCTCGCCCCGGGCCTTGCCGGTCACGAAACCCAGCACATACATCTTGGGCTGCGGCCACTCCACCAGGACCACCTCCTGGAAAACCCCCTTCTGACTGCCGCCGATCGTGTCGACGATCTCCCGGATCATTCCGTAGATCTTGCCGGCGATCGGAACCCGTCGGACCAATCCCTCCCCGACGATGAAGAGTCGCCGCAGCAGCAGGATCCGGGTGGCCAGCCCGATGCCGGCGATCACCAGCACAAAACCGACCGCGACCAGGAACCGGGTCAGCCCCTGGGCCCAAACCGCCGGCATCCAGGGGGCGATCTGGTCGGAGATCGGGTTGATCACCAGGTTGAAGGCCCAACCGAACAGGAAGTTGAGGATGTAGGCGGTCAGGACCGCCGGGAAGATCACGAGAAAACCGGTGATGAAGTTGCGCCAGATCCGCCGCATCAGGCCGCCCCCTCCAGCAGCCGGGCAAGCCGCCGGGCCTGACGCCGCATCCGGGCCGCCGGCCCCGGCCGATGATGATCGTGCCCGCAAAGATGCAGGGCGCCGTGGATCAGCAGGGTCGTGATCTGGCGCTGAAGCCCCGCGGGAGTCAACCGGCCGGCCCGCTTGCGGGCGCGCTGAGCCGCGATCTCCACCGAAATCGCGACATCTCCCAAGACCTCGACGGAACCGTCGCCGGAAAAAGAAAGGACATCGGTGGGGCCCGGCTCCCCCATCCACCGCTCATGCAGCTCGGTCATCTTCCGATTGTCGGTCAGCAGAATGGACAACAGCTCCCCTTTCCGGTTCATTCCCTTCAAGATCCGTCCGGCCGTCCGCCGGACCGCCGCCGTCGGAACCGCCACGGCCCGCTGTCCGTTGTTCAGCAGGACCGGCATCCGGCTAGGATGAGTTCCCGTTGACGCGGTCGTACGCTTCCAGGATCTTTTGCACCAGTTCGTGCCGCACGACATCCTGGCCGCCCAATTCCACCCGGGCGATCCCCGGAATGTCCCGCAGCACCTCCCAGGCATGGCGCAGGCCCGAGGTCTTCCCCGACGGCAGGTCCGACTGGGTCACATCCCCGGTCACCACCGTCTTCGATTCGAAGCCGATGCGGGTCAGGAACATCTTCATCTGCTCCGGCGTGGCGTTCTGCGCCTCGTCCAGGATGATGAAGGCGTTGTTCAGGGTCCGCCCCCGCATATAGGCCAAGGGGGCAATCT
>PCVW01000070.1 GCA_002787095.1 Candidatus Omnitrophica bacterium CG11_big_fil_rev_8_21_14_0_20_64_10
CCAAAACCGGCAGGAACTGCTGATTCCTCCTCACACCCGCACCCCCATCAAGCTGTGCCCCCGGATCGCTTCCACCCGGATCAAAACCGTCTCTCCAGGCGAAACCTCCGCCCCCGGAAAGTACCCCTTCCGGCTGCAGCGGCTGCGCCCCAGCCCCTGTCCATCCTCCACCCCTTCCACCAAAAGCTCAACGGTCTTCCCCACGAACCGCTCATCCTTCTGCCGGCTGATTGTCTCCTGCAGCTTCAACAGCCGCTGCAGCCGCCGGTCCTTGACCTCCTCCGGGACATCATCCGCCCATCGGGAGGCGGCCGCAAACGGCCGGGGGGAATACTTGAAGATAAAGGCGGAATCAAACCGGGCTTGCTCCACCAGCCGGACCGTCCCCTCAAAGTCTTCCTCCGTCTCTCCCGGAAAACCGACGATCAGGTCGGTGGAGACCGCCCCCTCCGGCAGCCGCTGCCGCAACGCACCCAGAGCCGACAGGTATTCCGAAGCGGTGTACCCCCGCCGCATTCGTTTGAGCACTTCATCAGAGCCGGACTGCACCGGCAGATGAAGATGCTCGCACACCTTCGGCAGGTCCCGCATCGCGTCGAACAACCCCTCCACCGCGTCCCAGGGATGGGAGGTGATGAACCGGATCCGCTCGATCCCTTCAATTTCATTCACCTTCGCCAACAGCTCCGGGAAGGCCCCCGAGCGCCCGGTTTCCCCCATCTCGCCCGAGAACCGCCGCCCGTAGGAGTTCACATTCTGCCCCAGCAGCATCGCCTCCTTGTATCCCCGCTGCGCCAGCCCCCGGACTTCCTCCAACACCTGCGCCATCGGCCGGCTCACCTCCGGTCCACGGGTGTAGGGGATGATGCAGTAGCTGCAGACCTTGTCGCACCCCTCCATGACGGTCACGAGTGCGGTCACCTTCCCGGCGTGGTATTCCACCTGCTGGAACCGGGGCCGCCGCTTCTCCTGGATCGCCTGCATCGGCCGCCGCTCTTCAAAGATCGCCTCGATCAGCTCCGGCACCTCATACAGCTGCGCCGGTCCGGAGATGAAATCCAGATGGGGCATCCTTCGAAACGCGTCCGCCCGATGCGCCTTGGCCATGCAGCCCATCATCCCGATCACCACCTCCGGCCGCCGGGCTTTAAGCCCCTTGAGCCGCCCCATGTTGGACCAGACCCGGTTCTCCGCCTGTTCCCGCACCGAGCAGGTGTTGTACAGAATCACATCGGCGGATTCTTCATCGGGCGTGAGGCGGTATCCCCGCTCCAGCAGGAGGCCGGTCACCTCCTGCCCGTCCCGCACATTCATCTGACACCCGTAGGTCTCAACGAAAAGTTTCTTCAATGTGTTCTATTTCTTTCGGAGGACGGGCAAATACACAACCTTTCCGCCTTTCCAGATCGCGGCCGGAACACCCGCCGCCCTATGCTCTTTGAGTGCCTCCGACACCGCCTCCCGGATCGCCCTTCTTGCTCCCAGATGAAGCTGATCGATCGTTTTTTCTTTCTTAGAGCTCATTTTCCCTCCGCCAATCTCAAAATATCCTCATATAAACCGCGATTCAGGACCCTCAACTCGCCTTGCTTCTCTTCAGCAATAACCTGCGGAGCGCTCTCCGAATTATCGAATAGCATCCACGAGTCCAGAATTGGCTTGTAATGCTTAAAGAGGTTCGCAATTCCCTTGTGGAAGCGGCGGCGCACAACCTTCTCAGGGATATCATGCCCGCCTCTTTTGACGCGGCTGGCGATACGTGCCAGGGAAAGCCGGACATCCGGAATCCACAGGAAGAAAAGGTGGATCGCATACCCTCTCTTCTTCAGGCCCTTCAAACGAGAAAGATAATTGATTCCCGACAGCGTAGTCTCAAAAGCAAAATCAATGTTGCGGGACGCGTAGCTGTCGATCTGCTCAAGAAGAATCCTGCCGGCCTTGAGCGCAACTGCATCGGGAGAAAAACCCGACAATCCGCGAGCGATTGTGTCCGCATTGATAAATGACGGGCAATCAGCGTATTTTGGGAGAAACTTTGATGCAAAGGTCGTCTTCCCCGACCCATTCGGTCCGGCAATGATATAAACCTGCGGCTTCTTAGTCATCTAACCGACCAAAACCGCTCGTACACACTCGGCAAACATCTCTGCGACCTGCAAAAATCCTGATATTGCATCTCAACGGCCATCTGCAGATCTCCACAAACAGCGTTTTCATGAAGAGTGATCGGGAATCTCGGGCTCCACCAACTGCGCCAACAGCGTCAGGAATTCCTGCCAGCCCAGATAACAGGCTTTGATCGGGATCACCTCCGGAATTCCCTCCTGAATAATGCTCAGGTCGGTCCCGCAGGAGACCGGCTTCAGAACAATGGTGACCTGCATCTCTCCCGGCAAGTTCGGATCGTCGAACTTGTCGGTGTGCCGGATCCGCTGACTAGGCACCAACTCGAGATAGGTTCCACCGAAGGAATGGCTCTGTCCCGTTCCAAAATTTTTGAACGACATCCTGTAGGCGCCCCCCACCCGAGCCTCCAAGTGGTGGACCTTGCCGACAAAACCATGGGGCGGGAGCCACTTGGCCATGGCGTCGGCGTCCAGAAACGCCCGGTAGACTTTCTCCGGTTTAGCACGCAGAACCCGATGCAATTTCACAGTTCCCGTCGCCATGGGTTATTTCTTCTCTTTAATGAATGTCCCGGCGCTGAACTCATCGAACGCCTGCCGGAGTTCTTCCTTGGTATTCATCACGATCGGGCCGTACCAAGCGACCGGCTCCTTCAGTGGCTTGCCGGAGACCAGCAGAAAGCGGACCGGCTTCTCGTCGGTCGTCACCCGGACGGTTTCCCCCATCGGGTCGTACAGCACGATCGTTCCTTCCCGACAATTACAGGAGGGCTTGGTGTCATAGACGCTCCCAGTCCCTTCCCGGGCGAACGGATCCTGGCCGGGATCGAAGCGCCCCTCCCCCTCCACGACAAAGGCAAAGACGGTGTAACCCGGTTTAACCGGGTGGGTGAAAACCTTGCCTGCCGGTAAGGAGACATCCAGGTATCCCGGGTCGGTCACGATCTCCTTCACAGGCCCCCGGATCTCTCCGATTTGTCCGCAGATGATCCGAACAGTGGCCCCTTCGGGGGTTTTGACGGCCGGGATCGTGGAAGCGGTCACCTCCCGGTAGCGGGGAGCCATCATCTTATTCCGTTTCGGGAGGTTAGACCAGAGCTGGAACCCCCACATCCGCCCCTGGGGGCTCCCCTGCGGCATCTCTTGATGAATGATCCCGCTGCCGGCGGTCATCCACTGTACATCCCCCGGCTTGATGATCCCCCGGTTCCCCATGCTGTCCCGGTGTTCCACATCTCCGTCCAAGACATAGGTGATCGTCTCGATTCCCCGATGGGGGTGCCAGGGAAACCCTTTCACATAGTCGTCCCGGTTGTCCGAGCGGAAGCAATCCAGCAAGAGGAAAGGGTCCAGTTGCGGGACCTGATGGAAACCGAAGGCCCGGTTGAGGCGGACTCCAGCCCCTTCCAAGGCAGAGATGCTTTGCCAGACCTTCCGGATTTTCCGGGCGGCCGGCGCAAACATCACGGTTCCTCTCCGAAATCGCTCGTTTCAGCCGCCTGCTTGAACTTGTCGTGGATCAGGTCCCGCACCTTCCGGAACTCCGCCAGCACCTCCGGCGTGATCGCCTGACCATGCGGCGGGTCCGGGAAGGACCAATGGAGATGCTTCCCCTTCCCCGGAAAGACCGGGCAGTTCTCTCGGGCGTTGTCGCAGACCGTGATGATGAAATCAAACGGCTGACCCAGGAACTCCTCCACATGCTTGGAGCGGTGCTGCGAGATATCAATCCCGATCTCCTCCATTACCTGAATCGCGGTGGAATTGACCCGGGAAGGCTGGGTGCCGGCGCTGGCCACCTCGAAGCGGTCCCCGCCGTAATGGCGCAGCACCCCCTCGGCCATCTGGGAGCGGCAGGAGTTGCCGGTGCAGAGGATCAGCACCCGGCGCTTCATCAGCAGCACCCTTTCGCGGCGTGCGGCTTGGCCTCCCCGCAGCGGATCCGTTCATAGGTGAAGGCGCCGGCCAGGGCCCCCAGGAAGGGGGCGGTCCAGTAGATCCAGAGGGAGCTAAGCGTCCCCTGGAAGAGGGCTGGGGCCAGGGAGCGGGCCGGGTTCATCGAGGCGCCGGTCACCGGCCCTCCGAGCCAGGCGCAGAGCATGACCGTCCCGCCGATCGCCACCCCCGCCATCGTCCCCACCGCCCGGGTGTCGGTCGCCACCGCGGTGATCACGAACATCAGCAGGAAGGTCAGGATCATCTCCCAGCAGAAGGCGGCCGCCGGAGGGACCATCGGGAGGGTGGCGCCGTAGGCGGCGCCGGCCGGCAGCATGCGGCTGAGCAACGCCATCGCGATCAGCCCGCCGGTCACTTGGGCAGCGCAGTACGGGAGCACCTCCCGCCGGGGGAAGTGGCGGACGACCGAGAAAGCCACCGTCACCGCCGGGTTGAAATGGGCCCCCGAGAGGTGCCCCACCGCGTAGATCATCACGGCGATCGCCAGCCCGAACAGCAGCGGGACCACCGCCGGCTGCAGGGCGCCGGGGAACCGGTCGGCCACCATCGCGCCGCCGCAGCCGGCGAACACCAGCGCGAAGGCACCGATCCCCTCCGCCAAACTCTTCTTCAGGAGGCTCTTCTTATCCACCGCGGGTGTAGAGGATCTCCATCGCCTTGAATTCCTTCCCTTCCGGGGTCTTTGAGTAGCTCTCATACCGGGTGTGGTCGAAATCCACGACCGTCCAGGCCGACCGGTACCAGTGGTCGGCTTCTCCCGTCATCGGGCAGCTGAAAGTCCCGCTGTCCGAGAGGGTCTGGGTCGAGGCGTCGAACTGCCCGATCCCTCTCATGATCCCGGTCATCATGTTATCAAACCAGATCGTCTGATACTCCTTGCGCAGGTTGTCGTAGCCGATGAAGCCCAGCCCCTTAAACGGCCGGCCCCCGGCCTCCATCGGATCGCCGAAGACCCGCTGCTTGAGGAATCGCTGGCCGAAGATCAGGGTGTTGTCAGCCATCCCCTTCATCGTCATCGGGGGCTGGTCCGGCGCCATCCAAAAGCTGCCGGTATAGGTCCATCTCCCGACAAAGGGCTGCAGCGCCTTGTGGGCTTCCCCCGGCGCTCCGAGCCGATTCATCTTCTCCATTTGTTCTGCTTGCGCGGCCTCAATCCCCGGCTGGGTCTCCTCCGCCCACACCGGTCCCGCTCCCACCCCCAATAAACAGACCGACAACACCAACCCCCGCAGCATCCTCATCCTTTTTCTCCTTGTGATGGAACCCATCCCTCCTGCTCTAAAATGGACGCGTCCAGGGGTTCCGATGACACCTCCGCCCCCGGGAGCCGTTCCATGAACCGGGCAAAGACCGGGTCAGCCGGCCCCAGCGGAAAGCCGGTTCCGCCGCGCCGAGGGTCAGCGCGGCTGACAGGCACATCAGGAGGAGTTCCGGGACGATCTTTCCCTGCACAGCGCTATTCTACCGCCCCCCACCAACGGCGGCGGGAAGAAAAACAGCGTTCGATCCCCATGCCGTATTTCGAGAGGGAAAGCTCCTGGAGCTCCAGCCGGCGGGTCAACTGGTACAGCCACAGCGGCATCCGGCCGTCGAACTTCAGTTCGATCAGGACCCGGTTGGCCGGCAGGATCGGATAGAAGACCGACGCCGGCTCGGTCCACCCGAACCGCACACTGCACCGCAGATCCAGGTCGTAGGTGACCCGCAGCCCCCTGCCGAACCGGCAGCCGTAGGCATGGCGGAGGTAAAGGACCGCCAAGGCCGGGACCAGCTGATGGGACTGGCTGCGGCACAGGAAATCCCGCAGCAGGGGGGCCTCGCCGGCCGGCGAACGCCAGCTGCCCCGCAGCAGCGCCTCCGATTGTTCCGAGGAAAGCTGGAGTCTCCGCTTCCGAATCGAGCGGTTGATCCGGCGCTTGTATTCGAAGAACAAGACCTCCGGCTGAACCCCCGCATTCCGCTTGTAACCCCGCAGGCGGGGCTTGGTCCGATCGGAGAACCCTTCCCGCTTCTCCTGGTAGTAGCGGTAGCGGGGGCTGTCGTAATAGATCGAATGGTTGTAGTAGCCGGTCCCGTCGGGGTCGTGCACATCCCGAACCAGCAGCGGGTCGGCTTCCTTGCGAAAGTCCCGCCACTGGTCCAGCGAAGCCAGGTATTTGACTTCAAAGCGGCCGGAGCTCACGGAGCCGCCTTCTCCTCCATCCGGCCCTCCCCCGCCCGCTTCTCCGGAAGGGGCTGGCCGACCGCCCAAGCAGCCCCGCCGGGCTCGACATTCAGGTCCACCGAATTGCCGGAAAAGCCAACCCCGGAGAAGGAAACGGTCCCCGGCCCCCCATAGGCGGGATTCTTGGCATAGACCAAAACCCCCGACCTGTTCCCCCGCAAAAAACCGGAACGCAGAAGCACCTCGGAGCGGTCCTTGACCGCCACCCCGATCGAGGCGCCATCAATCTCGAAGTCCTCCGCCTCGATCCGGGAACCCTCCCCGCAGGAAAACCCCTTGTCCCCCGCCCTGTGAACGCGCGCCCCGGAAAGGGTGACGCGGCTCGCCATGAAGTCCAAGCCGTCATTGCCGGCTCCGGTGACGGTCACCTCCCGAATGGGCCCATCGCTGTAGTCGTAATCCACGCAGTCGCCATAGCAGTCGAAGAAGTCCGTCTCCGTGATCTCCGCGCGGGTATGGACGAGGTGCAGGGTGTCGTCCGACAAAAGGTTCCCTCCCAAGCGGCTCTTTTCCAGCCGAAAATCATCGGAGTGGTAGACCGACACCATGCCGGAATAGCCGACCCGGTCCACCCGGGCCCGGGAGCCGCCGGTGATCTCGGCACGCGCGATCCGGCTGCCGGCGCTGTCCGGACCCTGCAGCGCCAGCACCCCCCACGGCTCGGCCGGGTCCAACCGCTCCACGGTGATGGGCGCCTTCTCGGTTCCGGACATCTCCACCGGCCCCCCCGAAACGATCGAAACACCCGGCCCCAGCCGAAGCCGGGTCCCGGGACGAACAACCAGCCGCTGAGTCGGTGCAATCCGGAGATCGGAACGAAGTTCCACGATGCCGGGGCCAAGCGCCACTTCCCCGTCCGGCGGCTCCGGGAAAAGCCACGGGTGGAGGGAGGCCGTCGATTCAACCGGCGGCGCCGCTTCCAGAAGCCGGATCTCCGGGACGACGGGGCGGCCGGTCAACCCCTGGGTGAAGGCGCCGTTCAAGCGATCGGCCCAGATGGCCGGATTCCCCTCCGCGGAAAATTCATATGCCTGGGGGGCCGGACGCAGGTAGTACGGAGGGGTCCGCTCCCCATCGGCCGATTCCGTCCAGCGGTAGGAAAAATCCCGATCCTCTTCCAGGGCCGGCAGCAGCAGAAGCGGCCCCTTCAACGGCTCCGGGGAACCTTCTCCCCCTCCGAAGCCGCGGTGGATCTCGGCGGACCACTCATCGGGGTCCAGCCGAACGCCCGGATCCCCGCCCACCTCGATGCGGCAGCCGGTCCGGCCCCCTGCCATCGGCCAAAGCAACACCCGCAGCTCAGCCCCCTCGAGGCGCTCCAGCAGGAAGCGGTGGCGCCGCTCAATCCAATCCAGCATCTGCCGCTTGCTCTTCTCATACTGCCGGTTGCCGTAAGGGACGCGGAACCAACCGACCGACAGCTGCTGGATCGCCCCCTTGCTGCGATCCGCCTTCGCGTCGGCGTCGATCCGGCTCCAAAGCTCCCGGGCCATTGCCTGCTGGCGCTCGACCGAACCGGCCCCCTGCAGGGCTTCGTAGAGGATTTCGTTGCGGCGATGGGTGAAACGGGGATCCCGAAAGGCGGCGTCCAGAAGCGGCTGCAGGCGGGCGGTCAGCGGCAGCCGGTGATCCGGCGCGTGCGGGCCGGTCAGGCGCCCCCAGCCGACCGGCTGCAGCAGCATTCCATAGCCGTTGATGTCGGCCACCGCCGGTTCCAGACGGCCGGCCGCGCGATCAAAGTAATAGAGGTGGTTGTGATGGGCATCCGTGTGGGGCGAGCCGACCCCGGTCATCGCCGCACTCCATCGGGCCAACCCCTCCATCGAAACGATCCCCCAGAGCCGGTCGTACCGCTTAACCGAAAGGGGCGTCTCCAGAGCAGCCAGCATCTCGGAAATCGGATCAAACCCCTCCGGCAGCTCTTCCTCCGCGATCCGCTCAAAATCGCCGGCCCGCCACGGAAGGCGCAGGCTCCGACCGACATAGAGCGGCCCGGGCAAACGACGCTGCGCCCGCAGCCACCGCTGATCCTCCCGGGTCGTCAGCTGATAAACGCCGGCAAAGGCGCCGTTGACGAATAGGCGGACCATCTTGGTTCTCGGCGTCAGCACCCCCAGCGCGTCGGCCAACCACTCTCCGAGCGGGTTGGCGATCATCGCCCGATCCTCGGGATTCACCAGATTCAGATGCCGCTGGCCCTCGATCGGATCGGCTTTCCGGAGCTTGATCCGAAGAGAGGGCTTTTCAGGATCCCAATGCCAGATGCTTCTCCCCCGAAAGCGATACTGCATCCGCCGCCAAACCCCGTCCGGGTAGAGGATCTCCCCCCGGTAATAGCGGGCCTTCGCCGACTTCGGCAAATGGGCCGCCATCGCGTCAAAGGAGCCGGGCACCACATGGATCTGGATCGAAGGGAGGCAACTGTCGGGTTGAAGCGGTTCCCGATCGAAGAGAGAGAGGGCGGCGTTGCCGGTCATCACCCCGGCATCGAAGAAGGTGCCGGCGGCCCGGATTACCCGTCGCTTGAAGGAGACCGATTCGGAGAGCCCCCCCGAGACGATCAGGGCCTTCGCCAGCGGGATTTCCGCTCCAATCAGGACGGCCCCGCCGATCAGGAGCGGGAAGACCGTCAGGACAAAGCGGAAAAACCGCACGGCGGTTAAAAACCGACGCCGCTTTCCCCGACCAGGAGATGAATGGACAGCTTGGGGGAAACCGCCGTCAAGCGCCGGACCAACGCTTCATAGGTCGTCCGCTTTCTCAAGACCACCTCGTACAGGACATCCTGCATGGCCCCTTCCCCTCCGGCCTGATCGATTGAGACCATCGTCACCTGACGGCACAACTCGCGGCAAATCCGCTCGACCCCCTCCCGGGAAGCGGCTTCCATCCGGATCCGAAGCACATGGGCCACTTCGGTCAGCTCCCCGAAACGGGTCGCCTCAAACAACACGGTAACGAACGAAAAGAAGAGACCGAAGATCAGAGCAAACAGATAGAAGCGGGTGCCGCAAGCCATCCCGATCGCCATCGCGGCGAACAGGAAGGCGATGTCGCGGGGATCCTTGACCGGATTCCGGAACCGGATGATCGAGAGGGCGCCGACCAGCGCGAAAGCCCGGGCGATGTTGGAGCCGATGATGACCATGATCAGGGCGATCGTGATCCCCAGCAGCGCCAGGGTCTGCACAAAGGTCCTGGAATAGGAGAGCCCGCTGTGGGTCCGGACATACACCTGCCCCAGAAGCCCGGTCAAAACGGTCGTAAGCAAAAGCGCCACAACCAGCTGCAGCAGGGAGATCGGGGGCAGAATGTTGAAATTCCTGAGGGATTCGTTGATCAACTGATCCATGCGGCCTATTGTACCGCAGGAACCGGGATTCTACGCCTGAGCGGCGGCGTAGAGGGCGTCGATCACCCTCTCGAGGGTCATGCCGGGGCCGAAAGACAGCCCGAAGGCGTTCAGAATAAGGCGGATCTTATCCCCAAACTTCTCCCGGACATCGGGAAGACCGTACAACCGGCGAAGTCGGGCCGATCCCTCGACCCGGTCCCGGACGATCCGTTCGGCAGCCTCCGAAGCTCGGTCATAGTCCTCTCGATTGCCGGCTGTGTAGGAAAGCAGGTAGTTGGTGTTCCATGCCGTGACATCCGCAGCGCCATAACCCGCCGCCGCAGCCCATGCCACCAGCCGTTCCTGGGTCTCTGTATCCACCACCGCGACGGTGGGATAAAGCTCACCCTCCGCACTGGTGGGAGCCGCCAGATAAAACAAGGCGGCCACCGCCGCTTCATTGTAAAGAATCCAGGCATAGGAGGGACCCTGCGTCGGGCGGGATTCCAACTGCCGCAGGGCGGCCAACCCCTCCGAAATCGTCTGTGCGGTCGCCTCCAGCCCGGCGGCGGAAGGAGAATCAAACTGAACGAACAGGTTCCAGTTGCGCTGGATGTCATTCAGCACCTGATCCATCAGGACATTCCAATGGGACCCGAATTCGGCGGAAATCACATTGCCGTCGGCATCGGCCCGATCGTCGTAGGGACCGGTCGGGAGCTTTTGCTTGATCTCCAGCGCCAGCGCCATCGCCTTTTCAAAATCAGCCGGGCGAAGGGACCGCCAGTCCGGCTGATCCAAAGCAGAGCGGACTTCCGTCAGAAGGGGCAACCGCCTGCCACCCGCAGGCGGCTGCACTTGAGTCCAAACGAACTGATCATAGGCATCAATCTTCGCCAGCAGATCCCTTCGGGCTTGGCTAAGCTGCAGAACGCCGTCCGGCAAGCTGTTCAGCGCCAGCCGGACCGATTGACGGGCCTGTTCCAAATAACGGGCCTGACTCGGATCCACCGTCACACGGACGAGACTGCGCATGAGCGTCTCCAGGAAAGATCGGATCTGCCCGATCCGAATGTCCGAGCGGGCGGCCAAACCGTCAAAGCCGGCGAGCGGAGGAAGAGATCCCAGATATTGCTCCTGAACGGTTCGATACGCGGAAAGCTCCCGAAGAACGGGTTCCAGCCATTCGGGCGTTTTGTGCTGTTCTAAGCCGGCGGCCAGAGCCGCCTCCAGGCCGGAGTGGGTCTCCGGACTCTCAACGGTCTCCTGGCGCAGCGCTCGGGCCTGCGTCGGCAAAGCCATCCCCGCCGCCAGCAGGAAAAGGGTTGTCTTGAGGAGAATCGCCCGCTTTATCATGGAAAGAAAATCTTACAGGAAAATCTCTAATAAATCAATATAAATAACTAACTTTTAGTGACTACTTTATTCCTTGGGCGCCGGAGTTATCAACAGTTAGGGACTGCCTCCAGTTGTTGATAAGTCATCAACAGGGAGGGACTGTCCCTGCTTGTTGATAAGATTATCGAACGAGAGGGGATGGCGGGAGCGGCTGAGCAGGAAAATCAGCAGGAAAAGGTTGATCCAATCCATGAGGTACATCTGGGTGACGGTGAAGGCGGGCCCCACCGCGCTGAAACAGCCGCAATGATCCGTCCCCTGCCCCGTAAAGACCGGACCGGTCAGGACGGTCAGAAAGCCGAGTGTCAGACAAGTCAACACGGCCGAAAAGAACCGGGTGTTAAAGCCGAGCAGCAGCCCCATCCCACCTAGCCATTCGACCCAGGGGATCACCCGGGCGATCGTTGGCAGAACGGCATGTGGAAGCAGCGGATAGCCGGCCAGGACCGCCTGGAAGTTCTCCACCGGCGCAGTCAGCTTGAACCAACCGGCCGCCGCGAAGAGCCCCCCCACCCAAAGCCGGATCAGCAGCCAGGGGAGTTGTTTCATTTGCCTTTCTTGAGGAGCTCCTCGATCCAGAGCTCCGCTCCCGCTTCCAGCTGTTCCGGCCCGACGAACATCCTGTCCTGAATGAATAGGGTCGGCGTGTGGACCACCCCCAGCGCCTGCCCCTGCAGCCATTCGTTCTGGATCTGCTGGAATGTTTCGGTCGCCTCCATGCAGGTCCCGAAAGCGGCCGGGTCCAGCCCCAGGGCGGCCGCCTCTTCCAGGAAGACCTCGTTTCCCTGCCGCATGGGGGAACGCCAGACCCCCTGGCTCTCAAACAGCCAGTCATGCATCGGCCAGAACTTCCCCTGGGCGGCCGCGCATTGGGCCGCTGCGTGAGCGTGAATGGATTTGGAATCGTTGACCCAGGGAAAATGCTGAAAGGTGTAAAGAACCCGGCCTTCGTACTTCCGCAGCAGCGCCTTGACCATCGGCTGGGCGTGGCGGCAGGAGGGACAGGCAAAGTTGCTGTACTCGACAATCTGGATCGGGGCGTCGGCCGGACCGACTGAGCGGCTGAACACCCGGGGAGCCGGCGGCGGCGCGGAGGTTTTTCGGAACGAAAGAGGCAGGGCGATCAGCGCAGCACCCAGCAGCAGGAGGATTCCCGCCCGCAGCGGGAGGGAGCTAGACGACACGCAGGGCTTCGAGGGCTCCGCTGATGTCGACGGTCGGAGAACCGGTCTTCGGGTCGTGGATCGGGATCTTGGCCGCCGCCTGCTCCTCCAGCGCCGGGATCCGCTCCTTCAACCGGTCCTCAAAGGTGGGGAGATTGATCTGGTAGAAGACCCCGGTCGGGATCTTCTCCCCCCACTCCTGGGCCTTCTGGAAGGCCTGCGACATCTTGCGGGAAATCTCCTCGACATCATCGGGGTTGTGTACCACCGGATCATAGTCGGTGGACTCCAGCTTGTAGACCCGGGGATTGACCTGCTTCTTGATGCCGGTGGCCTCGTCCATCTCCAGCCCCTCGTACCAGTTCTTGGTGTTGATCGTGTTGTAGGTCGGACAGGGCTGCAGCACATCCAGCAGGGCCAAGCCCCGATGTTCCACCCCCTTGCGGATCAGCTCCCGAAGCCCCTTGCCATCGTAGGCATAGCCCCGGGCGATGAAGGTGTAGCCGGCCGAGAGCGCCACCGCCAGCGGATTGACCGCGTCGTTGATGTTCGGCAGCGGCAGCGACTTGGTCTGAACGCCGCGCCTCAAGGTCGGGGAAGCCTGCCCCTTGGTGAGCCCGTACACCCCGTTGTCGAAGACCATGTAGAGCATGTTCACATTGCGGCGGCCGTTGTTCAGGAAGTGGCCGGCCCCGATGCCGTAACCGTCCCCGTCCCCGCCGAAGCAGATCACATTGAGCTTCGGGTTGGCCAATTTCGCGCCGACCGCGAACGGCACCGCCCGCCCGTGCAGGGTGTGGCAGCCGTAGGTCCGCACGAAATGGGGGGTCTTGGCGAAACAACCGACCCCCGAGAAGAGCAGCACCTCCTCCGGCGGCAGATTCATCTCCGCCAGCGCCTGCTGGATCGCGTTGAGGATCCCGAAGTCCCCGCAGCCGGGACACCAGTCGTTGTGGACGTCGGTCTTGAAATCAGCCGCTTTAAGCGCCATGGGAAAGCATCACCTTGGATTCCTGGGACTTGAGCACCCGCTGGACCCCCTCCACCACCTCGTTCTCAGAAATCGCCCGACCGTTCCACTTCAGGATTGAGGCGTCCATCGTAATCCCGGTGTGCTCCCGGATCACCTGCGCCATCTGCCCGGAATAGTTCATCTCGATGTTGATCCGCCGGCGGGCCTTCGTCAGGATCTGCGCGACATACTCGGTCGGGAACGGCAGCACCATGTGGATTTGAAGAAAGTTGGCTGAAATCCCCTGCTGCTTGAGGATCCGCACGCCGTCCAGGATCGCCCCCTTGCAGGAGCCCCAGGAGACCAGCGTGACATCGGCGTCCCGGTCGCCGAAAAAGGAGACCCGCTTCTCGATCGGGATCTCCCGGGCGGCCACCTCCAGCTTGTGCATCCGCTTGATCATCATCCGGTTCCGGTTGTCCGGATCCTCGCAGATGTGCCCCGCTTCATCATGCTCGTCCCCGGTCAGCCAGAAGATGCCGTTCTTCTGGCCCGGAACCGATCGGGGGGAGATGCCCGATTCGGTCAGCTTGAACCGCTTGTACTCCCCCTCCGAGGCGATCTGCACCGCCAGCTCGGGGTCGGTCAGCAGCAGCCCCCGGTCGATGTGGGTCGATTTGACATCGTACCAGGGGATCGTCTGTGTCGCGTTCGCCAGCGCCTTGTCGCACAGGACGATCACCGGCGTCTGGTACCGCTCAGCGTAGTTGAAGGCATCGATCGCGTCGTAGAAATACTCCTCCAGGTCGGCCGGACAGAGCACCAGCCGGGGGAACTCCCCGTGGCTGGCGGTCAGGACGAACCGTAGATCCCCCTGCTCATGCCGGGTCGGAAGACCGGTCGCCGGTCCCGCCCGCTGGTAGTTGAAGATCACGATCGGCACCTCGTTCATGCCGGCCCACCCCATCCCCTCCGCCATCAGGGAGAACCCCGGGCCGGAGGTGGAGGTGGAAGAACGGACGCCGGTCACCGCCGCGCCGATCGCCATCGTGATCGCGGCGATCTCATCTTCGCTCTGAACGACGGTGACGCCGAACTCCGGATGGGACTCCAGGTATTCGCTCTCGTCGCTGGCGGGGGTGATCGGATAGTAGGTCTGGAAGCGGCAGCCGCCGACAATCTTCCCCAGCGCCGCAGCGGTGGTGCCATTGATCATCAGGCGCCGCTCCCCGGAGGGAACGGGAACGGGCTTTAAGCGGTACGGATACTTGGACTGCCAGTCCGGCTTCTGGGTCAGCTTGTAGGACTGCTCCGCCGCCCAGACATTCATCGGGGCCAGGGCCGCCCGGCGGCCGGTGAAGTACCCCTCGATCGTCTCCTTGAGCCACTTGAACTCCAGCCCCAGAAGCCCCAGGGAGGCGGCGACCGAAACCACATTCTTCATGATCTGCAGCTTCATCAGGTCTTTTTCCCGCTTGAACTCACGGGCGGTCGCCTGAATGATCTCGCTGTAGGGAACCGGGATCAAAAGGCAGTCGTCCCGCCCCAACTCCCCCGGCGTCTTGTAGAGGACCGGATCGTACAGGATCGCCCCGCCGGGGACCACCGACCCCTTGTGAACCTCGACCGTCTCCTTGTCGAAGGTGGCCAGCAGGTGGACCTCATCAATATGGGACTGGACCGGCCGCTCCGAGACCCGCATCTGGAAGTAGGAGTGGTCCCCCTTGATGTTGGAATGGTATTCCCGCTTGCCGTAGATGTGCAGGCCGGCGGCCGCGCAGGCACGGGCAAAGGTGGTGGCCGAGGAGTCCACGCCGGACCCCTGCGCGCCGCCAATCATCCAGGAAAAAGAGTCAAGCTTTTGCATGGGCGTTTCGTAAGTCCAGCTAGGATACCATGAAACGATCAGGGAGAAAAGCGTCCAAGCCGTTCAGCGGCCGGCCGGCCCAAACCGCCTCCGCCATCCAACGACCGGTGGCCGGCGCCATCATAACCCCGTTGCGGAAATGCCCGGCGGCGATCCAGAGCCCCTCCAGCGGCGTCGGCCCCAACAGCGGCAGGCCGTCGGGCGAGGCGGGCCTGAGGCCCGCCCAATGCCCTTCCGGAGCATGTCCCGCCAACCGGTCGGTCAGCCGCTCCAAGACCGAAAAGATCTTCCGGCGGCCGGCCTCGGTCGGTTGCTTGTCGAATCCGACCCGCTGCGAGGTGGTGCCGGCGATCAATTCATGCTCCGAGCGCTGGACCGCGTAGCCGTCGCCGCACTGCAGGATCGCCCGAAACAGCGGCCGCTCGGTCCGGAAGGAGAGCAGTTCCCCCTTGACCGGTTCGGTGGGGATGAGAAAAGGAAGTCCCCGATCGAAACCGGCCTGGGCCCCGCAGCAGTTGATCACCTGGTCAGCGGAGACCTCCCCGGCGGCCGTCCGGACCCCGGTCACCCGATTCCCCCGGGTCAGGAAATGCTCCACCGCCGTTCCCAGCCGGAGCCGCCCCCCCTGCCCTTCAAACGCCGCGCTGTAGGCTTCCAGCAGCCGGCGGTTGTCCACCTGGGCCGCCTGCGGCCACCAGAGGGCCCGGCGCAGACCGGAGCGGACCGCCGGTTCCCGTTCCCGGACCGTTTCCGGGGAGAGGAACTCCACCCGGATCCCGGCGGCCGACTGCCAGCGATGGATCCCTTCCAACGCCTTCTCCTCTTCCGCGGAGAAGGCCGGCTCGATCATTCCGCCGGCCCGAAAACGGACATCCAGACCGGTCCTGGACTCAAGCCTGTAGACCGCCTCCGGAAAATACGAAAGGCCGGCCCGAACCCATTCCAGCAAGGGTCCCGGTCCGGCCGCGTCTCCATAAGGGTTGAGCATCCCGGCGGCGGCGCCGGAGGCCTCCTCCCCGAGGGCCGGATGCCGTTCCAGCAGCTCCACGGCGGCCCCCTTCCGGAGCAGCGCCTCCCCGGTCGCCAGTCCGATCAGCCCCGCTCCGACGATCACAACCCGGCGCACGGGCGCTACGCCTCTGGGGCCCCTTCTTCCTGAAGCGCCCCCAGAAGTTCGGTCAAACCCGACTCCCCGATCCGGTCGCAGAAATCACTGAAGGACTCCTCCATCTGGTGGTCCCGCTTGTACGCCCCCAGCAGCCGCTCCAACCGGGATTTCACCTGGTCCGCCGGCACCCCCGGCATCGCCAACCGATTGAAGCGACGCTCCGGCCCCGGTTCCCCTCCGGCCCACAGGTCGTAGGCAACGAGGGTCCGGTCATCCACCTGGATCCGGGTGGGGCGAAGCACCAGATGGGCGATCCCCCCCTCCGGACAGAGGGTCTTGCAGCCGCACAAATGGATCCGCAGCGGCTCCTCCAACCGGACCGCCCGCTCCAGATACTCCACAAGTTCCTGCTCCCAAGCCCCCGGCTCCTTTCCCTCCGGCCCCCCGCAGCGGGTGAACCCCCGCCGGAACGGCCCGGCCTGCCCTTTCAGACCGATCCCATCCAGCCCCTCCAGCAGCGGAACCACTTTCTCCTTCTCAATGTTGGGGAAAAGAAGGTTCTGCCTCGGGGTCAATCGAATCGAACCGTCCCCGTGGGTCTCGGCCAATTCTCCGGCCCGGCGCAGCTGTTTGCCGGTCAGGCGCCCCAGCCAGACCGGCACCCCCACCGCGAAACGGCCGCCCGGCTGTTCCCGGACCCCCACCTCATCCCGGTAGCTGTCCGGCAGTTCCGCCAACTGTTCGGAGGCGGTCAAAGGAAAGTCGACCCGCTCCCGCAGAAGGGCCTGCAGTTGCTCCGAACTCAGGGAGGCGATCCAGGCGCCGAAAGGCCGGCCGGCGTCCGCGGCCCGAAAACCGGACAACAGGGCCGCCAGCAAGGCCGCCCCCTTGTCCACCGGAAGCTGCCAGCCGGTCGGCTTGGCAAAGGCCGGGGTCTCCCCGGAGCCGCCGCCGGCCCACAGCTCGAAGGCAAACCCGCCCCCTTCCAGCGGGACCCCGACCAGGCTCAGTTCATGGATCTCCGGATGGACGCAGCGGTGCCAGCAGGCGGAGACGGAGACGGTCGGAAGCGAACCGCCGGCAGCGGCCGCCTCGGCAAACTGTTTAGCCATCTGCAGCAGCTGCGGGGTGGGATCGAAGTGGGCTTCGGGGGTCAGGCCGGCGGCCGGACAGCCGACCGGATTGCCGCCTCCCCGTTCATCCGAAAAAAAAGAGAAGCCGGCTTCCGCCAGCTTCTCCTGCCGAGCGGCCGCCGCCTGCGCGGAAAGCCCCCAAAGGGCCAAATCCTGACGGAGGCCGATCTGCCAAAGCTGCCCGGATTCCTCCGGACAGGCTTTGGCAATCGCCTTCAGTTGAACGGGAGAGAGCATCCCCCCGGGGACAGCGAACCGCAGCAGCGGGGACTCCTAGACGAGCTTGTTGTCCGGCTTGCGGGGAGGATCGTTGGTCGGCCGGGGTTGAACCTTCGGGTTCCCCTTGAACTTGGGGGACAAGTCGGCGTTGACCTTGGCGTACTCCTGGTCGTAATCCTCCGACTCCACGATGGCCCCGATCGGACAGACCGGAAGACAAGCGCCGCAGGTGATGCAGATCTCCGGATCGATCACCATGAACGGCTCCCCTTCATGGTCGCCGGGATAGATGCAGTCCACCGGGCAAACCTCGACGCAGGCCGCGTACTGTTCGCCCAGGCACTTCTTGGTAATAACGTATGCCATCGATCCTCTCCTTAAGTTATCGGCGCTATCGTCTCACAAATGAAAAAACGCGTCAACCGCGCGTGATCAGTATTTTCCAGCCCAGTGCGTCGGCGTTTTGGGCTTGGGCGCCAACCACAACTGGGTCGTGACCAGAAAAACGGCGACCGAAAGAGCGGCCGAAGCCAGCCACCCCGCCGCCCCCGGACAGAAACTCCAAAGGGCCGCCCCCAGCAGGTTCGCCAGGGCCAGCGGCACCATCACCTTCCAGGCCAACCCCATCAATTGATCAATCCGAAAGCGGGGCCAGGTCCCCCGGATCCAGACCATCACGAAAACCAGCGCCATGGTCTTTAGCCCCATCCAAACCGGCCCCGGCAGGAACTTTGGACCCAGCCAGCCGCCCAGGAAGAGGACCGCGACCAGCGCCCCCAGCGCCAGCGTGCTCAGAAACTCCGCCATGTAGAAGAGAGCGAACTTCATCCCGCTGTATTCGGTGTGGAAGCCGCCGACCAGCTCCGATTCCGCCTCCGCTAAATCGAATGGGGTCCGGTTGACTTCCGCCAACCCTCCCAGCGTCACCAGAAGGGCCGCGGTGAATCCCCAGGGAGTCGCGACGAACCAACCGCCGCTCTGGGCCCGGACGATCTCATTGAGGTTCAGCGAGCCGGCGATCATCGGGACGGCCGCCAGCGCCAGCACCACCGGCACCTCATAGGCGATCACCTGGGCCGCGTTCCTCAGCGCCCCCAGCAGCGCGAACTTGTTGCGGGAACCCCAGGCCGCCATGAAGAGGGCCAGCGCCTCGGTCGAGCCGATCGCCACGAAGAAAAGCAGGCCGGTCACCAGGGGGACCGCCACGATCCCCTCCCCAAACGGCAGGACGGTGAAGAGATAAAGGGCCGGCACGACGATCAGGATCGGCGCCAGGAAGTGGCAGAGCCGGTCGGCCCCGTCCGGGATCAAATCCTCCTTGGTCACCATCTTGATCCCGTCGGCCAGCGGCTGCAGCAGCCCGTAGGGTCCCACCCGGTTGGGGCCGAAGCGGTCCTGGATCCGGGCCACCACCTTCCGCTCGAACCAGGTCAGGTACATCATCCCCACCGGCGCCAGCGCCAGGATGATCGTGATCTTGACGACCATCGGCAGCAGCGTCTCCAGCCAGGCCGGCCAGGTCACGATTCCCATTCCAGCAACCCCTCCTGCCAGGCGTAGATCAGGCCGACCGTCAGGATCCCGATAAAGAGGCCCATCGCCGCCAAACCGGCCCAGCCAGCCCCCTTGAAGACCACCGCCCAGGGAAAGAGAAAGAGGGCCTCCACATCGAAAATGACGAAGAGGATCGCGAAGGTCACATACTGGATCCGGAACTGAATCCAGGAGTCCCCCTTCGCCTCCACCCCGCACTCGTACACCTCGTTCTTGACCGGCCCCGGCCGCTTTGGAGCAATGAAGCGGGCCAGCACGATCGGCAGAGCCGGCACGACCAGGGCCGCCACGAAGAAGATCCCTAGGAAAAGGTGGTTCAGGGAATCGGTCATGGGGTTGCCTTCTTGGCCGCCGCCCTGCGCTGGGCCTCCGCTTCCTTGCGGGCCTGCTCCTCCCCCCAGGCGACCGGATGGGTCCGGGCGTAATACTCGGTGGAGACATGGAGCCGGTTGATGTCGAAGAGGTTCGTGTTCGTCCGCTCGGTGACGCTCAGCTCAAAGTTGTGGTCCATCTTGATCGCGTCGAACGGGCAGAACTCGGCGCAGAGACCGCAGTTCATGCAGACATCGGCGTCAATGTAAAAATTGCCGGCCTTGGGGACCGGTTTTCCCTCGGCGCTCTTCGCCTGCTCGATCCAGATGCACTGCGGGGGGCAGACCTTCGCGCAGATGCCGCAGGCGGTGCACCGCTCGGTATTCTCAGACCAGCGCTCCCCCTCCTTGCCGTCGAAAATCAGGACCGGCAGGACCCGGAACCGCTCCGGGATCGGTTTCTGTTCCTCCGGATACTGGACCGTGAAGATCCCCTCCCGCCGCTGGGCGGCGATCGGATCCCCCGCCGGCGCCCGGCTGAACCGCCGCCGGATCCCCACCGTATAGGAAGCGATGAAGTGGCCCAGAGTGATGGTCAGCCCCCGCAGCAGCTCCAACCCGTACAGGCGCATTAGCGATCCGTCTCCCCAAGGACGATATCAATGGAGCCCAGGATCGCCACGACATCGGCCACCAGTTCCCCCTGGCACATCAGCCCCAGCGCCGTCAGGTTGATAAAGGAAGGAGCCCGCACATGGTAGCGATAGGGATGGTCGGTGCCGTCACTGACCACATAGAAACCGAGCTCCCCCTTGGGGTTCTCAACCCGGCCGTAGGCGTCGCCGGCCGGCACCCGGATGTTCCACAGTTTCTTTCCGGCAATCACCTCCCCGCCCGGCAGCTCGGCGATCGCCTGGCGGAGGATCTTCAGCGACTCCCGCATCTCGGCGATCCGGACCCGGTAGCGGGCGTACACATCCCCTTCCTCGGCGGTCGGAATGTCGAACTGGAAACGATCATAGATCGAATAGGGCTCCGCCCGCCGGACATCATGCGCGATCCCGGAGGCCCGCAGGACCGGCCCGGCCGCCGAGAAGGCGGCCGCCGCCTCCCGCGGCAGGACCCCCACCCCCTGGCAGCGGCGCATCAGGATTTCGTTTCCGGAGAGGAATCGATCGATCCCATCGACCGCCCGGGGGAGCCGGTCCCGGATCAGGGAGGCCAAGAGCGCCGGCGCCTCCGCCGGCAGATCGGCCGCCACCCCGCCGAACCGCATGTAGTTGCACATCATCCGGGAGCCGGAGACCATCTCGAAGAGGTCCAGGATCAGTTCCCGCTCCTTGATCGCGTAGAGGGCCGGTGTGAAGAAGGCGCCCAGATCATTGAGGAGGAAACCGATCGCCCAGAAATGGTTGAGGACCCGGGTCAACTCCGCCATGATCACCCGCAGGTACTCGGCCCGCTCCGGCACCTTGACCCCGAGCAGTTTCTCCACCGCGATCGCGTAGCCGAAGTTGTTCCCCATCGAACAGAGGTAATCCAGGCGGTCGGTGTAGGGGAAGTTCATCAGCCAGGTGTTCCGCTCTCCGATCTTCTCGTGGTTCCGGTGCATGTACCCCATGACCGGCTCCAGGGCAGCCACCCGCTCCCCGTCCACGACCACCCGCATCCGAAAGACGCCGTGAGTCGAGGGATGCTGGGGGCCGAGGTTGACAACCAGGGTGTCGGTCTTCAGTTTCTGCAGCGAGGCGCCGGTGACCGGCTGGAACGATTCCCCCTGCGGGACCCATCGAGTCGGATCGAAGCCGGCCGGGTAGCGGACATTCCGGCCCAGCGGATTACGCTCCTCCACCCGGGTGCGTTTCCCCTCCTTCCAGCGGCTCGGGAAGATCTTGGCCGGCCCCTCGTAGTACGGCTCGAGGTAATCCTTGCGCATCGGATGCCCCTCGAACCCCTCCCACATCAGGATCCGCTTGAGATTGGGATGGCCGGTGAAGCGGACGCCGTACAGGTCCCACACCTCCCGCTCCTGAAAGTCGGCTCCCGGCCAAATCGGGACGACCGATGGAAGTTCCGGCCCGGCCTTCTTCACCCGGACCTTGATCGCCTCCGGCTTGCCCGGCCGGCCGATCGAGTCCAGGTGGTACACCACCTCAAAGCAGTCTTCGTAATCGGTGCAGGTCAGGTTGGCCAGGTAATCGAGCGGCCGCTCGGCGCGGGAGCGCAGCGCCCGGGCGGTCTCCAGCAGTTGTCCCGCCTCCACCAACCGAACGCCGGAATCGGCCGGAACCGCCGGAGCCGGGATCCATTTGGGAAGGACCTCCGGCTTGGGGAAACCGTCCGGCTTGGCGCAGAGTTCCCGGATCCGGTCGCTCTGCCGGAAGTCGATCAGGTCCGGGCCCAATCCCGGCACCGGCAGCTCCGGCGTCACGGCCGGGCCATACCAGGGGGCCGCGGTGATTTTCTGGCCGTCGATCTTCTTCTGGAGGGTCATCAGGCCGTGCAGCAGCGCCTGGGGGGTCGGCGGACAGCCGGGAATGTAGACATCCACCGGCAGGAACTTGTCGATCCCGGAGACGACATTGTACCCTTCCTTGAAAGGTCCCCCGCCGGAGGCGCAGGCCCCCATTGAGATCACATAGCGGGGCTCCGGCATCTGGTTGTAGAGGCGGACGATCATCGGGACCATCTTCTTGGTCACGGTCCCGGAGACGATCATCAGGTCGGCCTGGCGGGGGGAGGCCCGGAACAGCTCGGCGCCGAACCGGGCGATGTCGAAGCGGGAGGCGGCGGTGCAGATCATCTCGATCGCGCAGCAGGCCAGCCCGAACTGGAGCGGCCAGATCGAATTGCGCCTGCCCCAGTTGTAGACCGGATCGATCATCTCCAGCAGTTTGCCCCAGGGGAGGACCGCGACATGCCGGCGAGCCTCCTGCTCGAGGACCTGCTCCTCGCTGGGGCCGAACAGCACGGTCTGCGCCACGGCCAGTTTACGCGCCGATCGCCGAGAGGATATCCCCGTTGGAGCGGGGGGACTTGAGCTCCTGAACCTTCACATAAGCGACCTTGCCATCGGCGCCGACCACCACGGTCGCCCGCTTGGAGCAGTTGAGCTCCGGCAGGTAGAGGCCGTACGCCTTGGCGGCCTCCCGCTTCTGGTCGCTGAGCAGCTTGTGCTTGAGGTTCAGCTTCTGGGCCCAGGCCTTGTGGGAGAAGTGGGAATCACAGCTGATCCCGAGGATCACCGCCTTCTTGTCGGAAAACTTTCCGGCGTCGGCAGTCAGAGCGCAGTTCTCGTCCGTGCAGACCGGGCTCCAATCGAACGGATAAAAGGCCAGCACCACGGTCTTTCCTCTCAGCGAGGAGAGGGTCATCTCATTGCCGTCCTGGTCCTTCAGCTTGAAATCCGGAGCGGGCGCCCCGACCTGAATTTCCTTCACCGATTCACCACAGCATGCTTCGGACACCGCTCACTCCTTCTTTTTAGACTTCGTTGCACGAATCCGCTTTGGATGATGGATCAGCCGGGTCACCCGCTCCCCCCCGACCAGGTGCTTGCGGACAATGGTCGCCATGTCCCGGGGGGTAAAGCGGGAGTACCAGACCCCGTCCGGCTCCACATACAGGTTCGGGGCCAGCCGGCACAGCCCGAAACAACCCCGGCGAACCACCTCCACGCTGCGGCTCAAACCGGCCTTCTCCAGCGCCCGGGTCAAAGCGACCAGGGCCGCCGGGCTTCCCTTCCGCGGGCAGGTGTCCCCTCCCACATCGATGTAGATCCTGCGCCGCGCCGCTCCCTTCATGCTCCCCCCATTATACGGAATCTTCCCGCCGGTTCAATGGAGCGGTGCATCAGCTTCGTTTCCGGAAGGCCCAATCGGCGGCGGCCACCGCCACAAAGGAGAAGGCCGCCAGCACCGCGGCCGACCGCCAACCGGCGGTGAGCGTCGTTCCCTCAAAGACCCCCCGCAGGAGATCCACCCCATACGACATCGGATTGATCGCCCCCAGCCCCTTGAGAAACGGCGGCACCTGGTCCATCGGGAAGACCGCGCCCGACAGGAAGAACATCGGCATGATCACGAAGTTGATCAGGGTGCCAAACCCCTCGAAGGAGGTCATCCGGGAGGCGATCAACAGCCCCAGGGCCGTCATCGAGAAAGCCACCAGGAACATCGCCGGCAGGATCAGCAACAGCCGTTCCGGCGAAAGGGGAATCTTCATCAGCGGGGCGAAGGCGATCACGACGCAGCCCTGCAGGCAGGCGACCGCCGCCCCGGCGATGGTCTTGCCCAGCACGATCGAGGAGCGGGGAATCGGGGCCACCAGCATCTCCTTGAGGAAACCGAACTCCCGGTCCCAGATCACCGAGATCGCGGAGAGGAAGGAGGCGAACAGCAAGTTCATCCCGACGATCCCCGGCAGCAGGTACCGGATATACGGCACCCCCTGGAAACCGGAGAAGGCCGACCCCATCCCCAGTCCCAACACGAGGAACCAAAGGAGCGGCCGCCCCAGGGAACCGGCCAGCCGGGAGGGGTCCCGGGTCAGCCGGATCATCTCCCGCCGGAAGATCATCCCGATCGCCGCCGGATCCAGCGGCCCGCGTCGTCCGGATTTCAAACCCAATAGCGAACCCTCCCCGCCCCGTCCCCTTCGTCCCGCAAGCCGTGCCCCGTCACCTTGAGGAACACCTCCTCCAGATTGCGGGCCTGATGCGCCCGGACCAGATCGGCCGGCGCTCCGGCGGCAGCCATCCGGCCGGCGTCGATGATCGCGACCCGGTCGCAGCGCTGGGCCTCCTCCATCGAATGGGTCGTCAAAAACAGCGTCACCCTTCCCGAGGTCCGCAGTTCATGCAGCGTCCCCCAGAGGTTGTGCCGGGTCTGGGGATCCAGGCCGATCGTCGGTTCGTCCAGGAAGAGGACCTTCGGCTCATGCAGCAGCCCCCGGGCCACCTCCAGCCGCCGCTTCATGCCGCCCGAGAAGGTCTTGACGATCCCGTTGCGCCGGTCGGCCAGGGCCACCTGGTCCAGCACCGCGTCAATCCGCTTGCGGCGGAGCCGTTTCGGCATGTGGTAGATCATCCCGTGGAATTCCAGGTTCTCCCAGGCGGTCAGCCGCTCATCCAAACTGGAATCCTGGAAGATCACCCCGATCTGCTCCCGAACCTCGAACGGCTGGCGCAGACAGTCGTATCCGGCCACCCGGGCCTGTCCGGAGCTGGGGGCCAGCAGGGTGCAGAGGATGCTGATCGTGGTCGTCTTCCCCGCCCCGTTGGGGCCGAGAAAACCGAACAACTCTCCCCGCCGGACCTCAAAGGAGAGCCGGTCGACGGCGGTCAGTTCCCCGTATCGCTTGACGAGGTCGGCCACCTGGACCGCCGGGCCGCTCACCCCGCCACCCGCAGGTAGGCGTGGATCTCCCCGTTCCGTTCACGCAGGGCAAGCAGTTGATGGGTCTGACGCTTCAGCCACGCCTCCAGGTCCGGCCCGAACCAATCGTCGGTCGCGATCACCTGCAGGACCTGATCGGGAGACATCGTCCGGATTGTCTCGGCGGTGCGCCGGACCGGGATCGGACAGCGGAGTCCCCAGCAGTCGAGGACCTTGTCGGGGACTAGAGTTTCCAAGCGGTCTTCGGGGCGGCGGGAGTGAGCCGCTTCAGCTCCTGCGTCAGCCGCTTCGCCGCCTGATCGAAGGCCCGGCCGGCCGGGGATTGGGGCTCGGCCAAAACGATCGGACGGCCCCTGTCCCCCCCCTGCCGAACCTCGGGGGCCAGCGGGATCGAACCCAGAAAAGGAATGTGCCTGCTCTCAGCCGCCTGGGCTCCGCCGCCGGCGGCGAAGATCTCGGTCGCCTCGCCGCAGTGGGGACAGATGAAGGCGGACATGTTCTCCAGGAGTCCCAGGATCGGCACCCGCACCTTTTCGAACATCCCGATCGCCTTGCGAACGTCCAAGAGGGCCACGTCCTGGGGGGTCGTGACAACCACCGCCCCGGCCAGGGGGACCGCCTGCGAGAGGGACAGCTGGATGTCGGAAGTGCCGGGCGGCAGATCCACCAGCAGCAGATCCAGCGGCCCCCACTCCACCTCCTTGAGGAACTTGTTGACCGCGCCGTGCAGCATCGGCCCCCGCCAGATCACCGCCTCCTCCGGACCGACCAGGAACCCCATCGAGACCACCTTCACCCCGAAGTTTTCGGCCGGGACGATCCGGCCCCCCTTGAGCGGCGGCAGTTCCTTCAGCCCCATCATCAGGGGGACATTCGGCCCGGTGATGTCGGCGTCGATCAATCCGACCTTCAGCCCCATCCGGGCCAACGCGGCCGCCAAATTCACGCTGACGGTCGTCTTGCCGACCCCTCCCTTGCCGCTGGCTACCGCCACCACTTGTCGAACGGAATCCATCAGAAGATTGTCCTCCTCAAATCGTTTTGTTATTCTACCTTATCATGAGAATCCTGATCAGCGGTTCCTCCGGAATGATCGGCCGCGCCCTGCAGGCCGCCCTGAAGTCGGCCGGCCACGCCGTCACCCGGCTGGTCCGAAGCGGCGGCGGCCCCGACACCCTCCTCTGGAATCCTGACGGCCCGGCCCTGGAGCCGGAACCGTTCGAAGGATTCGACGCGGTGATCCATCTGGCCGGCGACCCGATCGCCGAAGGGCGTTGGACGCCGGCCAAGAAGGAGCGGATCCGGACCAGCCGGGTCCGGGGAACCCGCCTCCTCTGCGGCACCCTGGCCCGGCTGAAGCGGCCCCCTCGAACATTGCTCTGCGCCTCGGCGATCGGCATCTACGGCAACCGGGGAGAAGAGCCGATCCGGGAGACGGCCGGCCGGGGGAACGGTTTCCTCGCGGAGGTGGGGGAACAGTGGGAGGAGGCGACCGCGCCGGCGCAGCGCAAGGGGATCCGGACCGCCCTGCTGCGGACTGGAATCGTTCTGAGCGCCGAAGGCGGGGCGCTGGCGAAGATGCTCCCGCCGTTCCGCCTGGGACTTGGCGGTCCGATTGGCAGCGGCCGGCAGTTCATGAGCTGGATCACGCTGACCGATGAAGTGGGAGCGATCCTGCACATCCTGAATCACCCGGAACTGCGGGGTCCGGTGAACCTCACCGCCCCCCATCCGGTCACCAACGCCGAGTTCACGAAGGCGCTCGGCCGGGTCCTCCACCGGCCGGCGATCTTTCCCGTCCCCGCCCCGATGCTCAAACTGATGTTCGGAGAAATGGCGGAGGCGATCCTGCTCGGCGGGGCCCGGGTGGAACCGGGCCGGCTGCTGGAAAGCGGCTACCGGTTCCAGCAGCCGGAGCTGGAACCGGCTCTGCGGGAACTGCTGAAAGCAAACAACGAGATCTCTCGCCCTTCGGGCTTAAGATGACAAACGGAAGCGCGGCCGCGCAGGCCCGGGCGGTCCTGGCCCGGCTCAAGAAAACCTATCCCGACGCCCGCTGCGCCCTGACCCACCGGGGCCCTTTTCAACTGCTGATGGCCACGATCCTGTCGGCCCAATGCACCGATGAACGGGTCAACAAGGTCACCCCCACCCTTTTCAAGCGGTATCCCCGCCCGGCGGATCTGGCCGCGGCCGAGCCGGCCGAAGTGGAGCGCATCATCCATTCGACCGGTTTCTACCGGCAGAAAGCGAAATCCCTGATCGGGATGGCTCAGGGGATCCAGGAACGGTTCGGCGGGAAGGTCCCTCAAAGGCTCGAGGAGCTGATCACCCTGCCGGGGGTCTGGCGGAAGACCGCCAATGTGATCCTTGGGAACTGCTTTGAGACGCCGGGCGTGGTCGTGGACACCCATGTGGGACGGCTCAGCCGCCGGCTGGGCTGGAGCCGCTCGGAGGACCCGGACCAGATCGAGCAGGAGCTGATGAAGCTGCTGCCGCGGACCGACTGGACGCTGGCGTCACACCTGCTGATCTTCCACGGCCGGCGGATCTGCCAGGCAAGAAAACCGGACTGCCCCGCCTGCCCGGTCAATCTCCTCTGCCCGAAGCGGGGGGTCCCGAAGACAATCAGCCGGAAACAAAGAACTTCCCCTCGTTAAAGAGGATGATGCCGTCCAGAAGCCGCCCGTCATGGGGCGACTCCATCAGGCGGCCAACGCCTCCAAAACGGCCCGGCCGAACGCTTCGGCGGCCTCCGGCCCGGAACCGGTAATCAAGCGGCCGTCCTGCTCCACCGGCCGGCCGGTGTAGGCAACCCCCTTGGCCTTGAAGTCGACGGCGGCGTCCTTCCAGATGGTCCCCTTTTTCCCTGTGAGGAGACCGGCATTGGCCAGCGTCATCGGAGCCAGACAGATCGCGGTGGTCGGCTTGCCGGCGGCATGCATCGCCCTCGCCAAATCATGGGCCTTGGGGTTCTCCCAATACTCGGTCGCCCCCATGCCGCCGACGAAGATCACCCCGTCAAAAGCGGCCGGGTCGGCGTCGGCCAGCAAAATGTCCGGCTGGACCTTCAACCCCAGCATCCCGGTCGACGCCTTGAGCGCGGAGCAGGCCACGGTCACCCGAGCCCCCGCGTCCTCCAGAATCTTCCGGGGCTTCTGATACTCCTCGTCCCGGAACTTGTCGGAAGCGATCACCATCAGCACCTTCTTGCCGGACGCGTTGCCCATGCGCTCCTCCTAAACCAGGGTTCCGCCGCCGTCGATCACCACCGTCTGTCCGGTGATGAGATCGGCCGCCGGGGACGCCAGAAAAACCACCAGCCCCCCGAGCTCCTCCGGCCGGCCGTACCGCTTCGCGGGAATCTTCGAGAGGTATTCTTCCATCGCCGCCTGCTTGTCCTTGGTGTAAGCCCGGGTCATGTCGGTGTCGAAGAACCCCGGGGCGATCGCGTTGACTTGCACCCCGACCGGCCCCATCTCGATCGCCAGCACCCGGGTCAACTGGATCACACCGGCCTTGGCGGCGCCGTAGGCGGCCGACTGGGGCGATCCCCGAAAACCAAGCACCGAGGACAGATTGATGATTTTGCCGGAGCGCTGCTTCATCATCAGTTTGGCCGCCGCCTTGGCAACGAGAAAAACGCCGGTCAGGTTGGTCTGGATCACCCGATCCCAGTCCGCCTTCCTGATCCGGACCGAATAGCTGCCGCCCCAAACCCCGGCGTTGTTGACCAGAATGTCCAGACCGCCCAACTGCTTGTGGGCGCTCTCCACCATGGCCTGCACCGCCGCCTCATCGGAGACATCGGCCGGCACCGCCGCCCCTTTGCGCCCCCGCTTCTGGATCCCGGCAAGCGTCTCAGCGAGTCCCTCTTCCGTACGGGCATTGACCGCGACATTGCAGCCGGCCTCCGCCAGCGCCCAGGCGATCGCCTGTCCCAGGCCCCGGGAAGCTCCGGTCACGAGCGCCTTCTTCCCGGTCAGTTCAAACGATTTAAGGACCGACACGATCAACCCCCTTCCGATTCCAGGAACCGCTCGCAGTCCAGGGCCGCCATGCAGCCGGAGCCGGCGGCGGTCACCGCCTGCTTGTATCGGACATCATGCACATCGCCGCAGCCGAAGACGCCGGGGACCGAGGTCAGGGTCCGCTCGGCGAGCTTGAGGTATCCCTTTTCATCCAACGCCACCTGCCCCTTGAGGAAACCGGTGTTCGGCTGGTGCCCGATCGCAACGAAGACCCCGTCGCATTTGAGCTCCGAGACCTTGCCATCCTTCGCCGACTTGAGCTTGACGCCGGTGACCTTCCTGGCGGAAGGATCCAACACCTCGATCACCTCGTTCTCCAGGGCCCAGGCGATCTTCTGGTTGTCCCGGGCCTTCTGCTGCATGATCTTGGAGGCCCGGAGCTCCGCCCGGCGGTGCACCACCGTGACTTTGGAGGCAAACTTGGTCAGGAAGGTGGCCTCCTCCATCGCGGTGTCCCCGCCGCCGATCACCACCACCGCCTTCCCCTTGAAGAAGAAGGCGTCACAGGTCGCGCAGGCGGAAAGCCCGTGTCCCAGCAGCGCCTTCTCCGATTCCAGGCCGAGGAATTTGGCCGAGGCGCCGGTGGCCAGGATCAGGGAGCGGGTTTCCAGCTTCTGGTCGCCGGCAGCCAACTTGAACGGCCGCTTCTTCAGATCGATCTCCGAGACATCCCCGGAGATGAAGCGGGTCCCGAAGCGCTGCGCCTGTTTCTTCATCGCCGCCATCAGGTCGGGCCCCTGGATCCCTTCCGGGAACCCGGGGTAATTCTCCACATCGGTGGTAAGCGCCAACTGACCCCCGAACATCGCCCCTTCCACGACCACCGGTTTCAGATCCGCCCGGGCCGTGTAAATCGCGGCGGTCAGGCCGGCGCAGCCGGAGCCGACGATCACGACATTTTCCATGTCATACCCTTCCTTTAAAGATCGGTTTGAGCACGCCGACCATCCGCTTCTGCAGCGGCCGGTTGGCGGCGGTGATCAGTCCATTCTCCAGGAAATCGGGCCCGCCGAAGAAATCGGTGACCCGCCCCCCCGCCTCCTGGATCAGCAGGGCGCCGGCCGCCATGTCCCACGGCTTGAGCGCCATCTCCCAAAAACCGTCGAGCCGCCCGCAGGCGGTGTAGGCCAGATCCAGCGCCGCCGACCCGGCCCGCCGGATCGATCCGGTCCTCAGGAAGAAGGCCCGGAACGACTGCATGTACCCCCCCGGGAGGCGCTTGGCCCGGAACGGAAATCCAGTCGCCAGCAGCGCCTCCTGAAACGCCCCGTGCCGGGAAACCCGGATCGGCCGGCCGTTGAGCCGGGCCCCCCGCCCCTTCAGGGCGGTGAACAACTCCTCGCGCAGCGGGTCGTAGATCACCCCGGCCACCAGGACCCCCCGCCGGGTCACCCCGATCGAGACGCAGAACATCGGGAACTGGTGCATGAAGTTGACCGTCCCGTCCAGCGGATCGATGATCCAGCGGTAATCGGAACCGGAGAGGGTTTCGCCCGACTCCTCCCCCAGAATATCATGGTCCGGGAAAGCGGACCGGATGATCGAGATGATTTTTTTCTCCGAAGCATGGTCCACGACCGTCACCCAGTCGGAGGCCCCCTTGCGCCGGGTCTGCCCCTTTCCCAGCCGCCCCAGCGAGCGCATCTGGATCGCCCCGCCGGCCCGGGCGGCCCGCACCCCCACCGTCAGGAGCCGCTCCAGAGGAACGCTTCCCTGCTTCGCGCGGGCGCTCATCGGGTTCCTCCGTTCGCGGGGGCCGGCAGCGGAGGAACCGGCGCCGCCCCACCGGTCTGGACCCAGCGGATCAACGGGGCGCTGGCCGGCGGAAAGGAGAAGTCCCCCAGCGCGGCGGGCGGGACCCACTGCCAATCGGCGAAAGCCAGCGCCTTGGGCGTGCCGCTGACAATCCGGCACAGATAAGCATGCATCCGGATCGTCCGCTCCGGATAAGGATGTTCGATCAAACCGATCGGCTCTTCCACCGCCACCTCCACGCCCAATTCCTCCCGCATCTCCCGCGCCACACAAGCAACCATCGTCTCCCCCGCCTCGATCTTGCCGCCCGGGAACTCCCAGTAACCGCCGAAAGAATCCCCCGGGAAACGCTGCGTGATCAGGACCTCCCCCGGCCGCCGGATCACCGCGATCCCCACCTCCAAGGGATCAGGCAAGCCGACGCCCTCCATCCACCGGCAGCACCACCCCGGTCACAAAGTTGGCCGGATCGGCCAGGTACAGGACCGCCGCGGCGACCGCTTCCACCCCGCCGACCCGCTTGAGCAAAGTCCGCTCCAGCACCCGCCGCTTCTCCGCCGCCGAGATGTCGGGGGGCCACAGGACCGGCCCCGGGGCGATCCCGTTGACCTGCACCTGGGGGGCCAGCGTCTTCGCCAGGCCGAGGGTCAAGGTCCAGAGCCCCCCCTTGGCGGCGTAGAACGGCAGATACCCCCGCCAGGGAGAGAGGACCGCGACATCCAGGATGTTGACGATCGCCCCCCAACCCCGGCGCTTCATCAGCGGGGCAACCGCCTGCGCGAAC
>PCVW01000001.1:0-912 GCA_002787095.1 Candidatus Omnitrophica bacterium CG11_big_fil_rev_8_21_14_0_20_64_10
TCCCGGTTCACCGGGGGGAGAGCCGTCCCCCCTGGAAGATCCGGACCGGACTGGCCCTATACAAACTGCTCAGCGGCGGCGCCCAAGTCGGTCCCCACCGATGGCTTTCGGCCGGCGAAGCGCTGGCGATCGAGCCGGGGCTGGCCCGGACCGGACTGGTCGGCGGCGGTCTCTATGCCGACTGTCAGATGGACGACGCCCGGCACTGCCTCGAGAACATCCTGCAGGCGGGAGAAGCCGGGGCGGTCTGCCTCAATTACCTCCGGGTCGAAAACTTCCTGAAAGCAGCCGGCCGTCTCTGCGGGGCCGTCGTCCAGGACCGGCTGACCGGCCGTCTCCTGGAGATTTCTTCGAAAGCGGTGATCAGCGCCGTCGGCCCCTGGGGAGACCAAATCCGGAAACTGGCGGGGGAGTCGGGGCCGGAGCGGCTGGCGCCGACGAAGGGGATTCATCTGGTTCTCCCCCGGCGGATCCACCACGGCCTCTTCATCGAGGCCCGACGGGACCGGCGGATGCTCTTCCTGCTGCCGTGGGGGATGGTCATGCTGGCCGGCACCACCGAATCGGCGGTCTCGGGAGATCCCGGCGCGCTTCACGCCGCCGCCGATGAAGTGGGCTACCTGCTGGAGGAGATCAACCGGGCCCTGCCGGAGGTTCACTTTTCCGAATCGGATGTGATCACCACCTTCGCCGGGGCCCGGCCGCTGCTCCGCTTCTCGGGGTTGGCCAATGCCGCCTCCCGTTCCCACCGGATCGAGGAGGGAGCCGGCGGACTGATCAGCGTGATGGGGGGGAAATACACCACCTACCGGCGGATGGCGGCCGAGACGGTCGATTTTCTGGTCCGGCGGTTCCGGCTGCCGGCCGAGCCCGGCGCCACCGGCCGGCGGCCGCTGATCCCGGCTTGGGACG
>PCVW01000001.1:940-24711 GCA_002787095.1 Candidatus Omnitrophica bacterium CG11_big_fil_rev_8_21_14_0_20_64_10
CGCCGCCCGACTGAGCCCCGAGCAGCTGGCGGAGTTGACGACCCTGTACGGCGCCGGGGCGGGGGAGCTGCTGGACTTGATCGAGGCCGACCCGACGCTGGCCGATCCGGCCGCAGCCGGCCATCGGCTGCTGGGAGCGCAGCTGGTTCACGGGATGCGGGCCGAGGGGGCCTGCACCGTCACCGACCTGTTGGTCCGGCGGTCGCTGCTGGCCTTCCGGCCGAACCCGGGACTGGATCTCCTGCCGAAACTGAAGGTTTGGATGGGGCGGCACCTGGGGCTTGCTCCGGAAACGGTGGAGCGCCAGTGGGCCGAGTATTTGAAGTTCCTGGAGCGGGGGACCGCCTTCCGACGGAATTAGGCCGGGGAATTCTTTCGGCCGAACAGTCCGAGGCTCGCGGTGAAACCGTGCACGAAGGTCCGGCCGCCGACCGGGCCGATCTCCCCGTTGCAGAAGAAACCGGCGATCGGGATCGGGCCGACCGCCGAGCGGATCGCCCGGACATCGTGGTGGGGCTCTCCGTACAGGTCCTGTCCCCGCCCCATGCAGCTGAACAGCAGGGCGCCGGCCGGCGGTTTCTGACGGAACGCTTCTTCCTGTGCCTTGAGCAGGGCGGCCAGATCCGCCCGGGCGCTGTCGGCGTCCCGCACCTGGAACTGCACCGTCTGCCCGCTTTCGATCCGGTCCCCGATCAGGATCGCGCCGGTCTCCGGGTCCATCCCGATCAGGTTGCGGATCAGGAAGTCCCCCTGCTGGAAGCTTTCCTGCCGTTCGTTCATGACAACCCCCAACAGCAGGGCCTGCTCCGCGAGCCCCCGATCGGCCGGGGAAAGGGTGTCGAACATCTGCCGCAGCGCCTCGGTCGCCGGCATCCCCGCCAACTCCAGGATCGCGTTCTCCTCGGCCCGGGTCACGATGTAGGAGCGGCCGACCGGCCGGCAGCCCTGGGAGACGATCGTCTTCAGTTGGATGTCGCCGCTCAAGAGAAGCCCGATCGCCCCCTCCGGAACAGTCCGCCGATTAAGGAAGATCGTCGGGCGGGTGCGGGGCTGGGCGCTGCTGGCCAGGCCGCCGACCACCGGCATCTTGGGGTAGACACTCCCGAGCGCCGAAAGCAAAGTCACAATGTCGCAGCTGTAGGGGTCCGGCAGCAGAATCCCGACCGGCTCCCGGGCCGGCGGACAGCCCAGCTTCTCGATCCAGAAGCCGGGGCCCCGCTCCTCTTCCAGCTCATCGGGGGAAACCGTGAAGGGGTGGCACTTGATTCCCGGCAGGTGGGCGGCCGCCAGGGACATCGCGGGGGTGAATTCCAGTTCCTGGTTGCGCCCCAGGATCCCGCCGCCGGTGCAGCCGATCAGGAGCGGGGTCCCCAGCTCGGTTTGGACCCGGTCCAGGAACCGTTCCCACTGGATCGGATAGAGGGAGGAGATGAAGAGGAAGGCCAGGTCGGCCGGTTTCTTCCGAAGGCCCGTCCGGACCTGCCGCAGAAGGGTTTCCAGGGCGGCGTCCGGGTCCTTCTCCCGGGAGAGTCCGGCGGCAAATTTCATGGTGTCGGTCCGGCGAGTCAAAATGGTTCTCCTTCCTTCGCGGTCATTGTACCTTTTTCGGTACCATTTCCAAATGTGCAGGGTTTATCAACTCTGCGCATCGGTTGGAAATGGTACCGTGGTGGTACCGTGAGAGGGAGGAGATGGCCTTGATGACCGCTTTGATCACCGGCGCTTCGGCCGGCATCGGCCGGGCTTTGGCCGACGGCTTGGCGGAGCGTGGATTCCGACTGGTCTTGACCGCCCGGGATGCCGCTCGATTGGAGCAGGCGGCCGGGGAGCTGCGCCGCCGCTTCGGCGTGGAGGTGTCGGTGGTCCCGCAGGATCTTTCCGACCCGGCCGGCCCCGAGCAACTGGTCGAGACGCTCGCCGCCCGCGGGTTGACCGTGGATATCCTGGTCAACAACGCCGGCCTGGGGGCGGTGGAACGGTTCGCCGAGGGTCAGATCGCCCGTCAGGCGGCAATGCTGCAGGTGAATGTCGTCGCCCTGACGAAACTCACCCGGCTCCTGCTGCCGGGGATGATCGCCAGGAGCGGCGGCCGGATTCTGAACGTCTCTTCGATGGCGGCCTATCTCCCCGGCCCCTTGATGGCGGTCTATTACGCGACCAAGGCCTATGTCTCCTCCTTCTCCGAAGCCCTTTCAGCCGAGTTGGAAGGGAGCGGTGTCACCGTGACGGCCCTCTGTCCCGGCGGGACGGCGACTGAGTTTCAGGAGCGGGCGGGGATGAAGCGGGGGGGCCGTTACCGGCGCCGCTCGATGACGGCCGAGGCGGTCGCCCGGGTGGGGATTGCCGCGCTCTTGGCCGGCCGGCGGGTCGCGATCCCCGGCTGGGGGAATTGGTTCCTCTATTTCCTCATCCGATTCTCCCCCCGGGCGCTGGTGATCCGCTCGGTCCGCCTCCTCAACCAGTCCCTGCTCGGCCGGTGACGGGGTGACCGTCGGCTTCGTCGGCAATCTCACGCCGCCGGTCGGCGGAGCGGAGATTTTCCTGGAGCGGCTGTTGGCCCGGCGGTCTCCCCGGCGGCGGTCGGTCGTCGTCCGGTGGCGGCGCCAGAAATTCTTCTATTTTCCTGAGCAGGTGATCCGGCGGTACGCCCCGCGCCCGGTCACCCGGCGCCGGTTCGGTTGCCCGGTCCACTTCCTGTTCGATTTCCCCGACCGCCGGGCGGGGGAGACCCGCCGCCGGTTTGAGGAGCGGCTCCTGGCCGGATGGGAAAGGGAAGGCCAGCGGGCCGGCCGGATCTTTTCGGCTGCCGGGGTCCGGGTGATTCACGGGCAGATGCTGGCGCCCCATCTGCTGCTGACCGCCGCGGCGGCCCGGGCTGCCGGCGTGCCGTGGCTGGCGGCGATCCACGGGATGCTGGAATTCCGTCTGTTGGATTATTTCAAGCGGCGGTGGCCGGCGGTGGGCCTCCGGATCGAGGCCGCTTTTCTCAAGACGCCGTTGATCGCCGCCGTGAGTGATGAGGCGGCGGCCGAAGCTCGCCGGCGGGGAGCCCGGCGGGTGGTCCGGTTCCGGGTCGGGATTGACACCCGGTTCTTTTCCTGGAGCGGCCGTCCCGGGCGGGATATCCTGTTTGTCGGGTCGGTCCGGCGGGAAAAAGGGGCGGAGCTTCTGATCCGGGCCTTTGAGCGGATCCAGGACCGCCTGCCGGCCCGGCTGGTTTTTGCCGGCCCGGTGCTGCTGACCGGCCCGGTCCTGGCGCGGGCCCGCCGGAACGGCCGGATCCGTTTTCTGGGGACGCAGACCCCGGCCGGGGTGCGTCGGGCGATGCGGGCCGCCCGTCTGATCGCCCTGCCCAGCGGCAGCGAGGGGATGCCCCTCTCGATCCTGGAGGGGATGGCGGCGGGGCGGGTTCCGGTGGCCGGCGGCGGCGCCGGTGAACTGAAACAGCTCCTTCAAGATGGGCGAAACGGATTTCTGGTTCAGCGCCGGACGGTCCCGGATTGGGCGGGGGCGCTGACGGCGGCCTGGCGGCGGCCGGACCTGGAACGGATCGGCCGGGCCGCCCGGCGGACGGCGCTGCGGTTCAACATCGCCCGGGCGGCCGGCGATTTCGAGCGGGCTTATCGGAGGCTGATTCATGACGGATAAATACTCCCGGTTGATTCTGGCGCGGGACGGATTCCCCTTCCTGGGGGGCTCGGCCACTTTCCTTTATTTCCTGTTCGAATCGATCCGGGAACGGATCCCCACCTCTGAATACTGGAACATCGTGACCCCCCGGCTGGTGGAGACCGGTCAGCGGCATTACGGCCCGTACTGGTCGAACCCCCGGGGTTTGAGGCCGGTCCGGACCTTCCTGGTGGACGGCCGACGGGGCTGGACCGATCTGCGGCGGGCGCTGCTGCGGGAGCCCCGGACGGTCGTCCTTTCCAAGTCCCGGAAGGTGACCGCCCTCTTCAAGAAGATCGCCCCGGAGGTGCCGGTCTGGCACCTGACCAGCACCTGCGAGATCGTCAAGAACGCGGTCGCCGAGGGGGTCTATCCTTCGATGGAGAGCGTGATCCGGGCATTGCGGGCGGGAAAGTTTTCGGGCGCCCGTTCTCCCGATGAGACCCAGACCCTCAAGTCGGCCGATCGGATCCTCTGCCATACCCGGGGGATGAAGTTTTGGTACTACACCTTTTATCCGGAGTGCCGCGAGAAGATTGAGGAACCGACCTTCTGGGACTACAACCTGACCCGCCGGCAGTTCCGGAATCTGTATCCCAAGACGCCGTGGCGGCGCCGGCCGATCGATCTGGTGTTCGCGGCGACCGACTGGCGCCGGGGGGAGAAGAACTTTCCGCTGATGCGCCGGCTGTGCGAACATTTTGCGAAGCGGCGCCGGATTGTCGTCTTTGGGTTCGTCCCCAAGCCGCTGCCCAGGGGGGTGATTTGCTTCGACACGATGCTGCAGTGGGACATGGTCCGGACGATGATGGAATCCAAGGCGGTCGTCTGCCCCTCCCGCTATGACGAGGCGCCGAATGTCCTGTTCGAGGCGGCCGAGAGCGGGGCCAACATCGTCTGCTCCCGCAACTGCGGGAATTACCGGCTGACCGATCCGCAGCTGACGGCCGACCTGGATTTCCCCGACTTCGTCCGGAAGATCAACACGGCGCTCAAGCGGCCGTTTCCGCCGGACACCCGGCTCTTCGAGTCGGACGATCTGCGCCGCTGGTTGATCGACCGGCTCGGCTCACGCCGCGCCGCCCGTTCCTAGCCGCTCTTTCGCTTTCTCCAGGACCCGCTCGACGGAGATGGCCTCCATGCAGGGAGCTTCTCCCCCCGCCGCGCCGCAGATCGCGAAGGTCTTGGGATTCGTGCTGCAGGGCATGCAGGTGAGCTGCGCGGTGGAGGGGACCAGGCCTTCCCGCTGGCCGTAGGGGATCACATGGGTCACCGGGGTCGCTCCATACAGGCCGACGCAGGGGACCTTCAGGCAGCTGGCCAGGTGCAGCAGGCCGGTGTCGGGGGCGATGAACAGGGCGCAGCGCTCGATCAGGGCCGCCGCCTGCTTGAGGGTGCAGCGATCGATCGCCGAAAGGATCCCGGGAGACAGCTCCCGGACCACCCGCTGGGCGAACGGGTCGGCGCTGCTCTTGCCGAAGACGATCGCTTCGGCTCCGGTTTCCTTCTCCATCCGCTCGATCAGCCGGTTCCAGTTCCGGGGGGACCAGCATTTGAGGGCCCAGTTGGCCAGGGGGGAGATCCCGACCAGCGGCCGGCCGGGCCGCTTCCGGTTCCGCTTCAGGAATTCGTCGGCGAAGGCCCGGTCTGCTTCGCCGATCGGGAAACGGAAGATCGGCTGGTCGGCCCGCACTCCGTGTTCCCGCAGCAGTTTCAGATAGCTGTCAGCCCGGTGCAGCGGCCGCCCCGAGGGGTCGAACAGGTGCCGCCGCTTGAGGACCCACCGGTTCCGGGCCCCGAGGAACAGATGCATCCAACTGGTCTTCAGCATGATCACCCCGTCAAACCGCTGCCGCCGGATCATCCGGATCAGCTTGAGCCGTCCCCACCATCCCTTGTGCTCCGCGTGCCGGTTGAACAGGAGGACCTGCTCCAACTCCGGATGTCCCTCGATCAACCCGGTCACCGCGGAGGAGGTGAGCAGCGAGAGACGGCTTTGGGGGAAGGCGGTCCGGAGAGGCGGGAGGACGCTTAAGTCGTAGCAGATGTCGCCGATGTTGGTGTGGCCGACGATCAGGATGCGGGAAAGCATGACTCCATTATACCCGGAAGGCTGGAGTCCCCCGGCGGGGGATGGTAGAATCGGGGAGTCGGAATATTCTATTGGATGAATGGACTGAAAAAGGAGGTTTTCGGATGGCTTCCATGGACGACAAGCAGGCGCACACCTTCGGGATGCTCTGCCATCTTCTGGGACTGTTCACCTGGTTCATCGGTCCGCTGATCATCTGGATGCTCAAGAAGGAGGAGCACCCGTTCATTGACCAGCAGGGGAAGGAAGCGCTCAACTTCCAGATCTCCTGGTCGGTCTATTTCTTGGCGGCCGGGATTCTGACGGTGATCGTGATCGGCGCCCTTTTGATGCCGGTCCTGAGCGTCGCCGGGCTGGTTCTGATCGTCATGGCCTGCATCAAGACATCCAAGGGGGAAGCGTTCAAGTATCCCCTGATCTTCCGGTTGATCAAGTAAGGTCGTGCTTTCCTCCGTTCTCCCGGACGGGGTCCGGGAGATGCTGGGCCATGTTTATTTCGGCAACAGCGTCAAGACCTACCTGATTGCCTGCGGCGCCTTCCTGGGCGCCCTTCTGCTGCTGCGGCTGCTGAGGTGGGCGGTGCTCAGCCGCCTGCAGGCTTGGGCCAAGCGGACCGAGACCCTGGTCGATGATTTTCTGGTCGGCCTGCTCAAACACCTCGGCCCCCTCTTTTACCTGCTGATCGCGATCTATCTTTCCTCCGGCATCCTGACCCTCCCGTCCGGTTTGGAGCGGGCGATCCAGATCTTCTTCGTCGTGGTCCTGACCTTCAAGGCGGTTCGGGTCCTGCAGGAGGTCTCCGGATTCTTTCTGAAACGGTGGGCGGATAGGGCGCAGCCGGAGGACCCGACGAGCGCGGTGGTGGTCGAGAACCTCTCCAAGGTGGTCCGGGTCTTCCTCTGGGTTGCCGGTGTCATCTTCATCCTCGACAACCTCGGGATCAATGTCACCTCAATCATCGCGGGACTCGGGATCGGCGGGATCGCGGTGGCGCTCGCCGCGCAGGCGGTGCTCGGGGACGCTTTCAGCGCCTTCGCGATCTTCATGGACAAGCCGTTTCGGGTCGGGGATTTCGTGATCGTCGGGGATCTGCTCGGCACCGTCGAGCACATCGGCTTCAAGACGACCCGGGTCCGCTCCCTGTGGGGGGAGGAGGTCGTCTTCTCCAACACCGACCTGACGAACAGCCGGATCAAGAATTACAAGCAGATGCAGCTGCGGCGGATCATCTTCAAGTTCGGCGTGACCTACCAGACGCCGCTGACGAAACTCAAGCAGATCCCCAAGCTGGTTGAAGCGATCATCAAGGAAATCGAAGGGGTCGAGTTCATGCGGGCTCACTTCAAGGCGTTCGGTGACTATTCGCTCGACTTTGAGGCGCTCTACACCGTGCTCTCCCCCGACTACAACCGCTACATGGATGTTCAGCAGCAGATCAACTTCCGGCTGGCGGAGGAGTTCCAGAAACTCGGCGTCGAATTCGCTTACCCGACGCAGACACTGTTCGTCTCCAAACAGGATTGATTTTTTATTGCATGTCCCGCGCGAATCGGGTAACCTTGATTCTTGGATGGTGAATCATTGATCGTTCACTTGTTCGCGCAAGGAGGGGACAGATGCCAGTCAAGAAGCGAAAGAGACCGACCAAGCGCAAAACAGCGAAGAAGCGAACAACCCGCAAGAAGGCGACGAAAAAGCGACGCCGCTGAGCCGACCGAAGAGGTCGCCATTCGAGTGCCCCGCCGGTTGCGCGGGGCGCTCGCCTTTTCGGGGGCGTTTGAGATCCGAGAGATCCGGTGTCCGATCCGATTTCCATTGAAGATTTCCTGAAGACAACCAAGCTGTTCGGCGCCCTGTCGGCCGCCGGGCGGCGCGCTCTGGCCGCCCACGGCCGGGTCCGGGATTTCGACCGGGGAGAGGTGATCTTTCACGAGGCGATGAGCCGCTCGCCCGGTTTCCTGCAGGAGGCGCTCTGTCACTTCTGCGATCGGCTGAGGGAGTCGGAGATGCGGGCTTGCCTGATTCAGGAACCGGTCGAGAAACGGATCGCCCAGACCCTGCTGAGTCTTCAGAAACGGTTCGGCCCGACTGTCCCGATCACCCGGCAGGAGATCGCCGATCTGGTCGGTACCGCGGTGGAGACCGCGATCCGGACAATCAGCCAGTTCCAGAAATCGGGGTGGGTCCGGACGGGGCGGGGGCGGATCGAGGTGCTGGATGCCGAGGCGCTCAGCCGTTTGCTTTGAGCGGGTCCCCGCCTGTATGATTTCGGTCATCCAGCCGCCTGCCCGAATCCGATAAACTTCTTCCCGGAGGGGGTGCCGATTGGTGAAGCCCTGGGACGGAGCGCTTCGGGGAGAGCATGAGACCCTGCGGCGCCGCGCCGGAATGCTGAATTCCCTTTTCCGGCTCGACGCGGCGCCGGAGGACCGGCGGGTTGTTTTTCTCTGGATGCTGCGCCAACTGGTCCCCGAGACCGAACTGCATCTGCGCAAGGAGGAGACGATTCTCTTTCCCGCGCTGGAGCGGCTGGTGGGGAAGGAACACCATGCGTTCACCCTTTTGCGGGAAAACCACCGGCGCCTCCGATCCGACCTCCGGCAGTTGGCCGAGCTGCTGCAGGATCCGGAGCGGACCGAGTGGGAGGCGCTGCGCGAGGGGGCCCGGGATTTTTCCGAGGCGGTCGACCGTCACGATCGGGAACAGCCCCACCTGCTGTTTGAGGTGCTCGGCTACACCCTGAAGCATTCGGAACTGCTGGCGCTTACGCGGGAGTTGGAGGCGCTGGCCCGGCGGGCCTATGAGGAAGAGGGATGGCCCCGGCCGGCCGCGCCGGTGTAAGATAGCCGGACGATGTCTTCCCGGCTGCAGCGATTCATTTCCCGTTTGGGTTCCCTGTCGATGGCCGTCGCAGTGCTCCTCGCGATCGCGGCGGTCCTCGCCTGGGGAACCTTCTATGAGGGCCGGTTCGGGACCGCGGCGGTCCAGCAGACGATTTACCGCTCTCTCGGGTTCCAATTCCTCCTTTTCTTCCTGGGAGTCAATCTCGCGGCTGCCGCGCTCCAGCGGCTTCCCTGGAAGCGGAAGCATCTGCCGTTCGTCCTGGCCCACATTGGGATCCTGCTGATCCTGACCGGCGGGATCTTAAGCGCCCGGCTCGGGGTGGAGGGGACCCTCATGATTCCGGAGGGGGAGAGCGGCTCGATGCTGGAGCTGTCCCGTTCGGTCCTGGTGGTGACCGCCCCCCGGGCCTCCGAAGGGGCGGCGATCCCGACCGCGTTTGAGGCCCGGGCCTGGGTGCACGAGCCCGGACAGCGCTGGCCGGTGACCCTGGCCGGGCGGTCGCTGGAGGTGTCGGTGGATCGCTACTTTCCGGACGCCCGGAGGGTTGAACAGGTGACGGAGGCGTCGGAGGAGGAAAATCCGGCTCTGCAGGTGGAACTGCGGCGGGGGGAGCAGACCGATCAAATCTGGCTTTTCTCCCGCAATCCCCATCGGGCGATGGCAGTCAGCGATCCGATGACCCTTCTCTATCTGGAGACCACCCCCGAATGGATCCGGCAGCGCGTTGGCCGCTCGGATGGCCCCTCCCTTCCTTCCCAGGCGGTGATCTTCTGCCGGCTCCCCTCCGGAAGCGTCTCGGCCCTTCTGACCGGGGTCGAGGGGCGCCCGGAGCGGATTGATGATCTGGAGGTCGGCAAGTTCTACCGGCATCCGGCGCTGGATTTGGATTTCCGGCTGCTGACCCAGTGGAAGGGGGCCCGGCTGATCACCGACTACGAAAATCGGAGCGACCGGGTGCGGGCGGAAACGCTCCGGGTGACCGTCCGGGAAGGGGAGGAGCGGCGGATGGTCTGGGTCCCCCGCGACGCCCTGGTCCCGGTTCCCCTCTCCGCCGGCCCCCTCTTTCTGCAGTATCGGGCCGACCGCCGGCCGATCCCGTTCGCGGTCCGGCTGCTGGATTTTCGCAAGCACGAGTATCCCGGAACGACGGTGCCGGCGGCCTTTGAAAGCGATCTGGTGCTGGCGGATCCCGAACGGGGGGAGACGCGCCGGACCGCCTCGATGAACAACCCGGTCAAGCACCGGGGCTGGATTCTGTTCCAATCCAGCTACATCGAGGGACCCACCGAGGCGACCGTTCTGTTGGTCCGGAACGATCCCGGCACGCCGGTGGTGTATACTGGATTTCTGATCGTGATCGTCGGGGTCATCACCCTTTTCACATCCCGAGAGCGGAGGCAATGAACGGAAGATTTTCCCCCATCCCCTGGATGTTCGCCGCGGCCCTGATGGGCTTCGCGGCTCCGGTTCGCGCCGCCGACGGCGCGGCGGTGTCCCGGGTGCTCAAGCCGGCCCGGACCATCGCGATCCAGCATGACGGCCGGGTCAAGCCGCTGGAGAGCTTTGCCCGGGAGGCCCTCCTGCTGATTGCCGATGCGCCCCGCTGGAAAAGGGAGGATCCGCTCGTCACAGTTCTTTCGATCGCCGCCAATCCGTCCGCCGCGGCCGACAAGGAATGGATCGCCCTGCCGTTTCGGCCGCTGCGGGAGAGCCTCGGCTTCGACGCGAAACGGTCCCATGTTTCCTACAGTGACTTGGTGGGGGGGCGGCAGCTGATGCGGATGCTGCCCCAGATCGTCGAGAAACAGCGCCGCCGGGAGGAGATGACGATCGAGGAGAATGAAGCGCTCGACCTCTACCGCCGGTTCGTCGCGGTCAACGACCTGATGCGGGGGAATTTCCCGATCGTTCCGCCGGTGCCGGGAGACGCCGAAGGGTTGTGGCAGCCTCCCGGCGGCTCAACGGGATATGAGCCGGAGCGGCAGATGCTGCTGCGGAAGGGATGGGAGGACCTCCTGCAGGCGGTCCGGTCGGGAGATGAAGAACGGGCCGGTCTTTCCGCCGATCGGCTTGGGAAGGAGCTGCGGGAGCTGAGCCCGGCCGTCTATCCACCTCCGTGGCGGCTGCGGCTGGAAGCGGCCTATCACCAGGTGGCCCCCTTTGTTTGGGCCCGCTCCCTGTATGGGGCTGCCTTCCTGGCTTTTCTGGTCGGTCTGCTTCGCCGGCAGGCGGCCTGGGAGGGGGTCGGGCGCCTTTTCCTAAAAGGAGCGTTCGGGCTGCACCTGCTGGGGATCGGGACCCGGGTGATCCTGGCCGGTCGGCCGCCGGTCTCCAATTTCTACGAGACGATGCTCTGGTTGCCGTTCGTGGCCGTGGCGCTCGCCTTCTGGTTTGAGCGGCTTTATCGGACCGGTTTCTTTGCTTTATCGGCCGCATTCCTCGGGGCGCTCGTCCTTTTGCTGGCGGATCGTCTGCCGCTGGATCCCAGCATCTCGCCGATCATCGCGGTTCTCCGGAGCAACCTCTGGCTGACGATCCATGTCCTGACGATCGTCGCCAGCTACGGCGCGCTGACGCTGGCAACGGTCCTGGCCCATCTGGTTGGCATCCTGCATCTCTCGACGGCGGGGAAGGGAGCTTCCCATCCGGCCCTGCCGGGACTGGGGCTGGCCCTCTACCGGACCCTCCAGGTGGGGGTGGTGCTGCTGGCCGCCGGTATCATGCTGGGGGGGGTCTGGGGCAACGCCTCTTGGGGCCGCTATTGGGGATGGGACCCGAAGGAAACCTGGGCCTTGATCACCCTGCTGTGGTTCCTTGCGGTCCTGCACGGCCGGTTCGCCGGATGGCTGAAGCCGGCGGGGGTGGCGGCCGCGACGGTCGCCGGCTTCTTCCTTCTTCTGATGACTTATTACGGAGTCAGCTTCTACATGGTGGGGCTCCACAGCTACGCCGGCGGTCATGCCAAGCCGGTTCCCCCCCTGCTGATTGCTTATGCCGTCGCGGAGCTGGCCTTCATTGTCTGGCTGATCGCCGGTCTCCTGCGGCCCGCCCGCCGGTAGGCGGGGGTCGCCGCCCCCGCTTTCCGCTCTCCTCCTGCCGATTGCGTTTCATGACTTAAATCATGTTTCGGGAGGCCCCGGTCCGCTAAGCTTGGGTCCATGAATCGGGATGTCATCTCCGACTGGACCGGCCAGGAGCCGTTCTGCCTGTTGCCCCGGGGCCGTTCCCTCAAGGGGTTACAGGCCGCGGCGGAGCGGGTCCGTTTTTCTCCGGGGGAAACTCTCTTCCGGGAAGGGGAAGGGGCGGATCGGCTCTGGTTGGTCGGCTCCGGCTGGGTCCGGCTGCAGCGGGCGGTTCCCGGCGGGCCGCTCCTGGCGCTGGACATCGTGACGGCCCGGGACTGGTTCTGCGGACTGAACGCTTTCTTTGGCGGACGGTACATCGCGACGGCGGTCGCCGCCCGGCCGGTGGAGGGGGTCGCTCTTCCCGCGTCCCTCCTGAAGCCGCTGATGAGAACCCACCTCTCCCTGGCGGTCTTCGTCGCCGGAAAACTGGCCCTCCGGTACCGCCGCGCCAACGAGGCCTATGGAATGGCTTTTGCCCCGGTGGAGCAGCGGGTGGCATCGGTCCTGCTCCGCCTCGAGGAGGACTTCGGGCCGGTCCTTCCGGTGACCCGCCGGGAGGTCGCCGAGCTGGCCGGCATCGCCGTGGAGACGGCCATCCGGGTGACCGGCAGCTTCCAGCGGGGGGGATTGATCAGGACCGGGCGGGGGCGGGTGGAGCTCCTCTCCCGGGCCGCTCTTCTGGACAAGGTCTCCGGCAGCTAGGCCAGTTTCCGCTTGGATGGTTCCCTTTGGTTTGGTACCATAGACATATCTAGGGAAGGCTTCCCTGTCTGAACCGGCCGGGAAGCCCTTATTCTCTGCGGCTGAAGGGGTATTCTTCCGATGCGAATCATCGAAATTCCCGACAATCCCAATTGCGCCGCGGCCGACCTGCGGGTTTTTCATGACCTGGCGCCGGCCCGGGGGGTGGTCCAGGTCTGCCTGGAACCGCAGGCGGGAGTCCCGGCCTGGTTTGAGGTGACCGGCTGGACCCTGGTGGGGAAGCCGGTGCCCGCCTTCGCCCAGAAGGTGGACGACTCCGGCGACGGCGTCGCCTATCTTTTGTTCGGAGGCGATGCCGGACTGCGCTTCAAGCCGGCCGGCTCGGCCGGTTCCTGGAGCTTGCAGGACTCCGCGCAGAGCGGAGAGCCGTTCCTGATTATTGGAGATTCGGAGGATCTGCGCCCTCGGCCGGAGGCCGGTGCGGCGGAGGCGCGCCAGGAGGAGGTGTGTGATGGCCGATAATTTGATCGAGAAGCGGGTGGAGGAATATCTCCGGCAGGCGCCCGACGCCAGCCAGGAGGAGATCCGCCAGTTCCGGGAGTTGGTGGAGAAGTATTTTCTCGGAGAGCTGGATCCCAATGAGTTCAAGGCCCGCCGGCTCCACATGGGGACCTACGGGATCCGGGCGACCCAGGACATCCACATGATGCGGATCAAGATCCCGATGGGCAAACTGACCCCCGAGCAGTTGGAGGCGCTGGCCGATGTCGCCGAGAAATACTCCAAAGGGGTCGGACACATCACGACCCGTCAGGCCATGCAGGTCTACTGGGTGCCAACCCGGGAATCGGCCTATGTGATGGCCCGCTGCGCGGCCGTGGGATTGACGACCCGGGAAGCTTGCGGCAACAGCGTCCGGAATGTCACGGCTTCGCCGTTTTCCGGCGTTGATCCGGCGGAGGCGTTTGATGTCACCGCGCACGCGGCGGCGGTCGCCCGATTCTTTTTGCGCAATGAGGTCTCCCAGAAGCTTCCCCGAAAATTCAAAATTGCCCTGGAGAGTTCCCCGGACAGGGACCTGGCCCGAACCGCGATCCACGATATCGGCGCCGTCGCCGAGGTCCGAGAAGTGAATGGAAAGAAACAGCTTGGTTTCCGGGTCTACGCCGGCGGCGGGCTGGGGGCCGCGCCGATGCAGGCAATTTTACTGGAGCCGTTCACCCCGGTCGAGGAGTTCCTGCGGACCTGCGAGGCGCTCGTCCGGATCCACGACCGGCTCGGCAACCGGAAGAGCAAGGCGCAGGCCCGCCTGAAGTTCGTCGTCAAGAAACTGGGGGAGGATGCCTTCCGCAAGGAGGTGTTCTCCGAGCGGGAGAAGATCCGGCCGATCGCCTACCCGGAGATGACGATCTTTGAAACCGATGAGAAACCGCCCAAGACGGAGGGGATTGTCCCGGTCGTCGACCCGGGCGGCAACTTCGCCCGCTGGAAGGTGACGAATGTGATTTCGCAGAAGCAGACCGGTTTTTCCTGCGTGGCCATCCGCCTGCGGCTCGGGGACATCACCTCGGAGCAGATGCGGGGACTGGCGAAGGTGGTCCGGAAATTCTGCGGTGGTTATCTGCGGGCCGCGATTACCCAGAACCTCGTCCTGCGATGGGTCCGTGACGAGCATCTCGGTGCCCTTTACCGGGCGCTCGAGGGACTGAAGCTGGCGGAGGCGGACGCCGAGCGGCTGCTGGATGTCACCTCCTGTCCGGGGGCCGAGACCTGCCAGTTGGGGATTTCCGCTTCCCGGGGACTCGCCCGGGCTCTGGAGCAGAAGCTGCGGGAAGCCAAGCTGTACGGGGAGGACATCGACGCGATCCGAATCAAGGTCAGCGGCTGCCCCAACTCCTGCGGCCAACACCACATCGCTGACATCGGTTTCTTCGGCGGAGCGGCCAAAGTCAACGGGCATCTGGCGCCCCACTTCAACCTGCTTCTCGGCGGGAGGACGGCCGAAGGGGTCGCCGAGTTCGGCAAGCCGGTCCTGAAGCTGCCGGCCCGGCGGATCCCGGAGGCGGTGATCCAGATGTTGACCCTCTACAGGAAGGAGCGGCTCTCCGAGAAGGAAAGCTTCCGCACCTTCAATGAGCGGGTCGGCTTGGAGTTTTGGAAAGAGAAACTGCAGCCTTTCGCGACCCTCCCGGATTTCGAACAATCGCCGGAGGCCTACCGGGACTGGGGGGCCGAGACCGACTTTTCGCTCGCCGGGATGGGCCCGGGGGAGTGCGCCGCTTAGACGGGCGGTTGCCGCAAGAACTGTTCTCAGGGGGGCGGATTTGAACTGTTTGAATCCGCCCCTCCTTTTTCCGGCCGCCGGCCCGGAAATATGATTGAAATCATATTGTCCGGCCCGGGATTTCGGTAGGATCGAAGCTGGGTTGGTCTCGGTCAACAAGGGGAATGAGGCGATGAGCGGGCGCGGAAATCAAAAGGGAGACGGGTGCGGGGCGCGGCTCGATGCGCTCCTGGCGTCCCATCCGTCGGTCCAATCGAATCCTGCGAGGCGCCGGATGATCGAGGCGTCGGTCGCCAACGGGGAGGTGTTGGTCTCCGCCTGCGGGGCTCTGGCTGCCTGGACCCGACCGGAGTCTACCGGCCGCTCGCCCCAGGACACTTGGCTGGTCCAGCGGCCCGGCAGCCGGGAGAAGATCGACTGGAATTCTCCGAACAACTTGCCGATGGATCCCGAGACCTTCGGGATGCTGCTGGAGGATGCCCTCGCCGCGCTGGCCGGCAAGCCGAAGCTGGTTGTGACCGACCGGATGCTGGGGGCCGATCCGGCCTACGGGTTGACCGTCCGGACCGTGGCTCCCAAGGCGCTGACCGCCCTTTTCACCGACAACATGTTCCGGCCGGCCCCCGCCGCCGGTGGGCCTTCCTCCCGGTTCGCCGGCCAGGGATACACCCTGCTGGCTCTTCCCGACGACAAGCTGGATCCCAAGCGGTATGCCGGCCGTCTGCGGGTGGACCCGACGCTCGGGGGCACCTCGACGATGGCGGTCGCGCTGGATGTCGACCATCGGGTCGGGATCGTCTACGGTTCGGCCTACTGCGGCTCGATCAAGAAGATGATGTTCACGGCGATGAACTTCCTGTTGCCGCAGTCGGGGGTCCTGTCGCTGCATGCTTCGGCCAATGAGGGGCCGGACGGGAAGACCGCGCTGCTGCTTGGGCTTTCCGGCACCGGCAAGACGACGCTGTCGGCCGATCCCCGCCGGCGGCTGCTGGGGGATGATGAGCACGGTTGGTCTGACCAGGGGATCTTCAATCTTGAGAACGGCTGTTACGCGAAGCTGATTCGGCTGAATCCCGAGAAGGAGCCGGAGATCCACGACGCCTGCTTCCATTCGGCCGATTGGCGGGAGCACGGGTCGATCATTGAGAATGCCCTGATGTTCCCGAACGGCACCTTCGATCTCGACGACACCCGGCTGACCCCCAACTCCCGCGGATCGTTCCCCCTGTCGGCGATGCGGAATGTCAAGACGCCGCCGGTCGGGAGACACCCCGCGACGATCCTCTTTCTGACCGCCGACGCCAACGGGGTGCTGCCGCCGGTGGCCCGCCTGACACCGGAGCAGGCGATGCTCTGGTTCCTGATGGGCTACACGAGCAAGCTGGAGGGGACTGAGCGGGGGGTCCGGGAACCGCAGACCGCCTTCTCCCGCTTCTTCGGCTCCCCCTTCATGCCGCTCAAGCCCCAGTTTTACGCCGATCTGTTGGGGAGGAAACTGAAGCAGCACGGCACCCGGGTTTTTCTGGTGAACACCGGTTGGAGCGGGGGACCATTCGGCGTCGGGAAGCGGATGGACATCCAGCTGACCCGGACAATCGTGGAGGCGGCCTTAAGCGGCGCCCTGGATGAGGTTCCGGTCCGGGTCGACCCCCGGTTTCATCTGGCGGTTCCTCAGCGTTGTCCCGGCATCCCTGACCCGGCGGTCCTTCAGCCGCGCGGGACCTGGGCCGACCCGGCGGCGTACGACCGCCGGGCCGACCGGCTGGCGCAGGAATTTCTCGCCCATTTCGGAAAAAACTATGGAGGGCAAAGGATTGAACCCGGCATCGCGGCCGTCTGCCCCGGTCGGTAATCTCGAAAAGATCTTCAGTCCCAGCAGCATCGCCGTCGTGGGGACCTCCCGGCGGCGGGAGGCGGTGGGGTATGCCTTGTTCCGGAACCTGCTGGCCGGCGGCTACACCGGAGTCGTTTACCCGGTCAATCCCAAGACCCAATCGATCCTGGGGGTCCGCTGCTACCGGTCGATCCTGGAGATCCCCGACCCGGTGGATCTGGCGATCCTGATTGTCCCGGCCACCGCCGCCGTCGCCGCCTTCCGGGAATGCGTCCGGAAGAAAGTCCGGGGCGTCATCGTGATTTCGGCCGGGTTCAAGGAGGTCGGGGCCGACGGGGCTGCGCTTGAGGCGGAGCTGGCCCGGCTGGCCCGCCGGCACGGCATCCCGATGATCGGGCCCAACTGCCTCGGGGTGATCAACACCGATCCGGCGGTCCGGATGAACGCCAGCTTCGCCCGCTCGATGCCCAAGCCGGGTCGGATCGCCTTCGTCTCCCAGAGCGGCGCCCTCTGCACCGCGGTTCTCGACTACGCGAAGGGGACCGGGATCGGCTTCTCCAAGTTCATCAGCATGGGGAACAAGGCGAGCGTCGGGGAGTTGGAGCTGCTTCGGTACCTGGGAGAGGATGTCGGGACCGACTGCGTCCTGATGTACCTGGAGGACCTCAACCGTCCGCGGGAACTGATCACCGCCGCCCGGGAAATCGCCGGAGACGCGGCGCGGCCCAAGCCGATCCTCGCGATCAAGTCGGGCCGGACGGCGGCCGGGGCCCGGGCCGCCTCTTCCCACACCGGATCGCTGGCCGGATCCGATGAGGTGATCACCTCGGTCTTCGCGCAGGGGGGAATCCTCCGGGTCGATTCGGTCCAGGAGCTGTTCGATTTCGCCGCCGGTTTTTCCCCCCGCAAGTTTCCGAAGGGGAACCGGATCGCGATCGTGACCAACGCCGGCGGGCCTGGGATTCTGGCCACCGACGCCTGCGTCCGGTACGATCTTCAGGTCCCGAAACTGGGGGAAAAGACCCGGCAGGCGCTGCGGCGGATCCTGCCGCCGACCGCCAATTTTCATAACCCGGTGGATGTGATCGGGGATGCCCGGCACGACCGGTACGAAGGGGCGCTGCGGGCGGTCCTGCGGGACAGCCGGATCGACGGGGTGATCGTGATCCTGACGCCGCAGGCGATGACCGATATCGAGGAGATCGCCGAGGTGGTCGGGCGGGCCGGCAGACGGGCGAAGAAGCCGGTCCTGGCCTGCTTCATGGGGATCGCCGATGTCACCGCCGGGGAGCGGGTGCTGGAACGGTTCGGGGTCCCCTGCTACCGGTTCCCGGAGTCGGCGGTCCGGACGATGGCGGCGATGTCCCGGTATGCCCGCTGGGTCGGGCGCCCCCGGACCCCGGTCCGAACCTTCCGGGTCGATCGGAAAGCGGTCCGCCGCCTGATCGGGGCGGCCCGGCGCCGGGGGGAGACGGTCCTCTCTTCCAACGCCTCCCAGGAGCTGCTGCAGGCCTACGGATTCCCGATCCTTCCGGCCGAGTTGGCGGCCACCCCCGCCCGGGCTGCGGCGGCGGCCGAGAAGATCGGGTTCCCGGTGGCTGTGAAGATCAGCTCCCCCGATATCCTGCACAAGGTGGATTTCGGCGGCGTGCGGCTGGGGCTCAAAGGGGCCGCGGCGGTCCGTCAGGCGGCGGAGGAGGTGGTTCGGGCGGCCCGGCGCCGGCTTCCCCGGGCCCGGATCCGGGGGGTGATGGTGCAGGAGATGGCGCTGCCGGGCCGGGAGGTGATCCTTGGCTTTAAGCGGAGTGAACCGTTCGGCCCGATCCTGATGTTCGGCTTGGGGGGCACCTATGTGGAGATCATGAAAGATGTGACTTTTCGGCTGGCGCCGATCCGGACCCTCGGGGCCCGGAACATGATCGGCGGGATCCAGGCGGCCCGGATCCTGCAGGGGGCCCGGGGGGAACGGCCGGCTGATCTGCCGAAGCTGGAGGAATGTCTGGAGCGTCTCTCCCAGTTGGCGGTCGAGGTTCCTCAGATCGCCGAACTGGACATCAACCCGATGATCGCCTACGACCGGGGGAAGGGATGCCGGGTCGTGGACGCCCGGATCCTGCTTCAGCCGCCTCCTCCCCGCAAGGGGTCCGGGCGGAAAAGGAGGGGCTGATGGGCCGGCTGGACGGCGCCCGGCTGCGGGAAGCGGTCTTCGGGAGCCAGGACGGCCTGGTCTCGACCCTCGGGGCGATCACCGGAATCGCCGCCGGGACCGGCTCCTCCGGAATGGTGCTGTTGTCCGGGGCGGTCATCGTGGTCGTGGAGTCCCTCTCGATGGCGGCCGGCTCCTACCTCTCTTCCAAATCGCATCGGCAGTACCTGGAGTACCAGATCCGGCAGGGGCGGGGGCATGACCAGGGAGTTTGTCCCGACACCCTGGAGGAGCCGGCCGACAATGCCTGGGTTATGGGAACCGCCTATGTCGCCGGCGGCCTGATTCCGGTCCTTCCGTATGCCTTCCTGCCGATCAGAGCGGCGATGCCGGTTTCGATCGCCGGGACCGCGGCGGCCCTCTTCGTGATCGGTTTTTGGAAGGGGCGGGTGGTTCATCAACCCCGCCTCCGCTCCGGGTTGGAGATGCTCGGGATCGCCGGGCTGGCGGCGATCGCCGGCTTTGTGGTCGGACACTTGGCCGGGAAAGTTTTTTGAGGGGATGATTTTGCTATCATGGATCCTGTGAAGGCGGTCTTTTTCGAAACCGAGCCGTGGGAAAAGCGGTACCTGACGCGGGCCCTCAAGGGGACCGGGGTCGTCCCCCGCTTTGTCCGGGAACCGTTGCTTCCACAGACCCTGGCGGAGGCCCGGGGGGCCGGGATTCTCTCGGTCTTCATCTATTCCAAGCTGGATCGGGCCCTGATCCGGAAGCTCAAGGGGGTCCGACTGATCGTGACCCGTTCGACCGGCTTTGATCACATCGACCTGGCCGCCTGCCGGTCGGCGAAGATCCAAACGGCGAATGTCCCTTTTTACGGCGAGAACACGGTCGCCGAACATACCTTCGCGTTGATCCTGGCCCTCTCCCGGAATGTCCACAAGGCCTATGTCCGGACGGTGCGGGGGGACTTCTCCCTCACCGGCCTGCAGGGGTTCGACCTCAAGGGGCGGACGATCGGGGTGGTCGGCACCGGGAGGATCGGCCTGCATGTGATCAAGATGGCCAAGGGGTTCGGCATGGAGGTGCTGGCCCACGACATTCGCCGGGATAGTTTCCTCAGCGAGGTGTTGGATTTCCGGTATGTGGATCTGCCGGAGTTGTTGGCCGGCTCCGACATCGTCTCGCTGCATCTGCCGGCCAATCCTTCGACCCGGCACATCATGAACCGGAAGATCTTTGCTCAGATGAAGCGGGGGGCCCTTCTGATCAACACCGCCCGGGGGAGTCTCGTGGAGACCAACGCGCTGGTGGAGGCGCTGGACGACGGGATCGTCGGCGGGGCCGGGCTGGATGTGCTGGAGGGGGAGGAGCTGGTCAAGGAGGAGCGGCAGCTCCTGGAGAAGGACTTTCCGAAGGAGAAGCTCGTGACCCTGCTGCAGAACAACATCCTGCTTCACCGGGATAATGTCGTGATCACCCCCCACATCGCCTTTGACAGCCGGGAGGCGCTGGAGCGGATCCTGGAGACGACCGCCGAGAACATCCGGGGGTTCCTCCGGGGCCGGGTGCCCCACCCGATCGGCTAGACGGCCCGGTTTTTGGGCCGGTCTGATACAATGAGCCCCATGAAACGAGCCCCGTGGCTGCGTTTTCCGTTGACGCTGGTCCTGTTGCTGCTGGTGGCCGCCGGACCCGCTTCAGCCGAGCTCCAATGGGATTGGGCCTACTGGAACTCGATCGGGGTTCCTCCGCCGCTTCAAAAGACCCTGTCGGCGGTCCCGGTTCGCCGCGTCCCTTCGTTTCCCTCCGGCCATTTCGAGTGGGATGAGGCCTATTGGATGTCGATCGGCGTGGAGCCGCCCGGTGGTTTCCTGCCGGCCCGATCGGCGGTCTCCGAGACTCCGGTAATGCCGCCGGCCGCGGCTGTTCCGGAAGGGGAGCCGTCGGAGGCGGGTTGGTCCTGGGACGCCGATTACTGGACGAAGGAGGGAATGGTTCCTCCTTCCGCCGAGGGGGCCGGGCAGAAGGAGGACTCCGCGCTCCGGGAGATCGTGCAGTCCCTCACCTTGTCGAGCGGCTATCGCCAGGACGACTTGCGGTGGAACATCGCCGGGGATGTCTTCGGCCAGAATCCCAACATCATCTCGGAGCTGACCTGGAGCGACCTGGACATCGCCTGGATCCGGGTGGACGGCGACCACGAGATCGAGGACCTGCTGACGGCCCGCTTCTATTTCGATTACGGCTGGGTCACTGACGGCCGGAACCGGGACTCCGATTACAACACCGATAACCGCCAGGACGAGTTTTCCCGCTCCGACAACCGATCCGATCGGGGAACGGTCATGGACGCCTCGGTGGGAATCGGCTATCCGTTTTCCTTCTGGAAGGCCCGCTTCCGGGTCGCTCCCATGCTCGGCTACTCCTATCATGAGCAGGACCTCCGGATCACCGATGGGTTTCAATCGATCCCAGCGACCGGCTCTTTCGGCGGCCTCAACAGCGCATATGAGGCGGTTTGGTACGGTCCCTGGTCCGGTCTGGACGTCGGCTGGCAATTGACCGACAAGCTTTCCCTGATGGCTCAGGCGGAATACCACTGGGAGGCCAGCTACCGGGGGACCGCCGACTGGAATCTCCGGACCGATTTCAAACATCCGGAAAGCTTCATCCACCGGACGGATGGGCAGGGGATCATTGCTTCCCTCGGGTTCCTCTACCATTTTAAGGAGAACTGGAGTCTGGACGCTTTCTTCGATGTCCAGGAGTGGCGCGGCAATTCCGGCTTGATCCGGTTCTACCTGGCCAGTAATTCTTCCCAGGACCAGCGGCTCAACGAGGTGATCTCCGATTCCTACGGCGGCCGGATCGGTCTGACCTACCGCTTCTGATCCTCCCCGCGCCGGCGGCCTGACGCCTTCTCCTCTCCTCGCAAAAAGGGTATCATGAACCCCTCATGATCCTTCAGGAACGGGACCTCGACATCGGCGCCATCCGAAGCATCACCCGCTGGCTCCTGCTCTGCACGCTGGTGGGTGTCGTCGCGGGACTGGCGGCCATTGCCTTTTACTGGATGCTGGCCTTCGCTGAGCGGATTTTCCTGGATGGGTGGGCCGGCTACCGGCCGCCCGGGCCCGGCGGCGAACACCCGATCCTCCTTGAGAGCGCGGCTCCCTTCAGCCGCTGGGTGCTGCTGTTGCTGCCGGCGCTCGGCGGCCTGATCAGCGGGGGGCTGGTCTTCTGGCTGGCGCCCGAGGCGGAAGGACACGGCACCGACGCGGTGATCGAGGCTTACCACCGCAAGGGGGGGCACATCCGGGCCCGGATCCCCTTCGTCAAGGCGGTCGCCTCGGCGGTCACGATTGGCACCGGCGGCTCGGCCGGGCGGGAGGGGCCGATCGCGCAGATCGCCGCCGGCTTCGGTTCCCTGCTCGGGCGGTGGCTGAAGCTCTCGCCGCAGGAGCGGCGGATCCTGATGGCGGCCGGCATGGGGGCCGGGATCGGCGCGATCTTCCACGCCCCGCTGGCGGGGGGGCTGATGGCGGCCGAAGTCCTCTATCGGAAGATGGAGTTCGAGCATGAGGTGATCGTGCCGGCCTTCATCGCCTCGATCGTCGCCTACGCGGTCTTCGCGACCAAGTTCGGCTGGAGTCCCTTGTTTGCCTCGCCCCAGTTTTCCTTCCGCAACCCGATGGAGCTGATTCCCTATTTCCTGCTGGCGCTGGTGGTGGCGGCGGGTGCGGTGCTTTTCATCCGGATCTTCTACGGGGTCCGGGACCTCTTTGTTCGCTTCCGGATCCCGCGGTTCCTCAAGCCGGCCCTCGGGGGCCTCGTGGTGGGGGGGATCGGTTTCTTCCTGCCGGAGGCGCTGGGGACCGGCTACGGCTTCATCCAGCGGGGGTTCGAGGGGCAGATGGTCTGGCAGATGCTTTTCCTGATCGCGCTGGGGAAGATCGCGACAACCGCCTTCAGCATCGGCTCCGGCGGCTCCGGCGGCGTCTTCGGGCCGTCGGTCGTCATCGGGGGGGCGCTCGGCGGGGTGGTCGGGCTCTTGACCCAGCAGTTCTTTCCGGCCCTGGGGATTCAGCCGGGAGCCTTCATGATTGTCGGGATGGCCGGCTTCTTCGCGGCCGCCGCCAACACCCCGATTTCCACGATCATCATGGTCAGCGAAATGACCGGAGACTACCACCTGCTGGTTCCCTCGATGTGGGTCTGCATCATCGCCTATGTGCTCGTGCGCCGCTCCTCCATTTATGAGAAACAGCTGGATTCCCGGATTGACGCGCCGTACCATTTAAGCGAAATGATGGGGGAGGTGCTCAAGCGGCTCCGGGTCCGGGACGCGCTCCGGCCGCCCGAGCATGAGCCGACCCAGTTAATCGATGAGGGGATGCACCTGAGGGAGGTGATGGAGCGGTTTGCCGACTCCACCCACATCTCCTTCCCGGTCGTGGACCAGGCCGGCCGGCTGGTCGGGATGATCAACGAGCAGCAGACCCGCGCCCTGATCAGCGACCCGGGGCTGGACCCGCTGGTGGTGGCCCGGGACATCTGCGTGCCGCTGCCGACGGTTACAGAAAGCGAGGACCTGGCCTCGGCGATGCACAAGCTGGCGTTGGTTCGGGACGCGGAGATCGCGGTGGTGGACCCGGCCGACCCCAAGAAGGTGATCGACACCCTGGGGCGGCGGGACTTGATCCGGGCCTACGACCGCAAGGCGCTGGAATTGAACTGACGGTGGCGCAGGAGCCCTGGGAAATCTGCCCCCCCGAGGATCGGCTGGCCGCCTATGCGGAAAAGCGGCTGGGGGGGAAATACAACGAATGGACCTGGCGGCACCTGAAGTTCTGCAGCGCCTGCATGCGGAAGATGGCGAAGATCAAGCGGGTGCCGGACCCCGGCGAGATCATCGCCGGCGGCTCGGTCTGGGAGCGCCTTAGGCGCCTGTGGAGATGGCGATGACTGAGGCCTCCAGCCCGGAGTAATAGACTCCGCTTACCCGAACGACCCGGTCGTCCGCCGCTCGGGCCGCGTTGATCATCGCTCCCAGATGGCCGGGGCTCTCGGGC
>PCVW01000001.1:24775-25181 GCA_002787095.1 Candidatus Omnitrophica bacterium CG11_big_fil_rev_8_21_14_0_20_64_10
CGGCCGTCTCCCGGACAACATAGACATTTTCCCTGTCCGCCACCGGGGCGGGAACCTCTCCCGGCTTGAAGGTTCTTAAGTCGACGCCGGTCGTGTGCAGGGCTATCAGGATCGGGTCGAGCGTGCCTATTTCGGCGGAGATCACGATGTCGGGAGAAATTTGGGCGGCCGGGATCACCAGCCGCGGTTCCTCCGGATCGGTGATTTTCAGCAGATCGTTGGGTAGCAGTTCCCCTGGTTGCTCAGGATTGCCGTACCAAGTGAGCGGTGTTCCCTCCGGCGGCAGGGAAACGCCGTCCGCCGCGGTGGTTTTCGACCCCGCCCGCTTGATTCCCGGGGGGCTCGTTCCAGGAACCGGCAGGGGATGAAACGGTCCCTGTTTGGCTTCCTCCAGCGTGATGCGGCG
>PCVW01000001.1:25192-31251 GCA_002787095.1 Candidatus Omnitrophica bacterium CG11_big_fil_rev_8_21_14_0_20_64_10
TCTCGCTCTGGGGAAGGATGATCTCCTGCGCGGAGGATGGATGGGACTCCCATCGCGAATACGGAGAAAGAATGCCGACAGGGATCGGAGCCGGCGATCTCATCTCCGGATCGCCGGCAGCCGGGTCGGCGGTCAGGTGGTCGGCCAGCTCCTGATGGACGGTGGAGCTCTCCATCCCGGCGTTCACCTGGCGCAGGGCATGGGCCGGCTGCGGGGGGAGGATCAGTCCCGTCGCCAGGGCGAGGGCCAGGACTCTGGCCGGCAGCCCGGCCTGAAGGTTCTTTCCGGTCATGAGTTAAGTATGCCAGTTCCCCCGGACGAAAATCAAGCCAGACGGACAAAAAATTAGTCGCCACTAACATCCTGGCCGAGCCGGCCCCCCGCATGTTAAACTGGTATGCCAATGAAGATCACCTTTCGTCTCATTCTGTTTCTGATGGCCGCTGCCACCCTGTCGGTTTCCGGCTTCGCCTGGCTGCAGATTCGCCGGGAGACCCGCCGCCTGGAGGGGGATCTCCAGAACCGGGCCCGGGTCCTGGCCAACAGTCTGCAGGATCTGGTCGAGGGGCGTCTGAATGCCGGGCGGGCCGATGAGTTGCGGGTATTGGTCGATCGGTACGGCGGGGAGGGCCGCCTGCTGGGGCTGGCGGTCTACAGCAACAAAGGGGAGGTCCTGGCGATCAGTCGGGAGCTCCCTTCCTATTTCAAGCTGATCCCGGAGCGGGCGGCCTCGGCGATCCGGACCGGCGCCCAGGATGCCTTCTTCCTGACCCAGGGGGAGTCCCGCTGGCATCTGGAGGTCCGGCCGGTCCGCCAGGGAGATGGAATCGGCGGGGTGATGGCGCTGGTGCATGACACCGCCTACATCGGGTTCCGCCGGATTGGGATGCTCAAGCAAAACCTGCAGCAGTGGGGGCTGCTCGTCGCGTTGATCTCCCTGACAGCGCTGCTTTTCCTGAGGTTTTGGCTGGTCGCGCCGCTGGCCCGCACGATTGATTGGATGCGGCGGCTCCGGATGGGAGAGATCTCCTTTGAGCGGGAGAAGGAGCTGCCCAACGCCGGGATTTTCCGGCCGCTAACGCAGGAGGTCAGCCGCTTGGCCGGGGCCCTTTCGGCGGCCCGGGAGGCGGCCGAGGAAGAGGCGCGGCTGCGCTACGCCGGAGAGTCCCGCTGGACGCCGGAGCGGCTCAAGGAACATGTTCGGACGGTGCTCGGGGAGCGGCAGGTGCTGGTGATCGCCAACCGGGAGCCGTACATGCATGTCCACCAGGGGCGGCAGATCCAGTGCATCGTGCCGGCCAGCGGGCTGGTGACCGCGGTGGAGCCGATCCTGCGGGCCTGCGGCGGGACCTGGGTCGGTTCCGGCGCGGGGGATGCCGATCGGGAGACGGCCGATGAGAAGGGGCGGCTCCCGGTGCCGCCGGAGGCGCCGGTTTACACCCTGCGCCGGGTCTGGCTGGAGAAGGCCGAGGAGAACGGCTTCTATTACGGCTTCTCCAATGAGGGGCTTTGGCCCCTCTGCCACATCGCCCATACCCGGCCGACCTTCCGGATTGAGGATTGGACTCAGTACCAGCGGGTCAACGAGAAATTCGCCGAGGCCGCGCTGGAGGAGATGGCCGGCACCGAAGAGCCCTGCATCCTGATCCAGGATTACCACTTTGCCCTGCTGCCCCGGCTGATCAAGGAAAAGCGGCCCGACGCCAGGATTGCCCTGTTCTGGCACATCCCGTGGCCCAACCCGGAGGCGTTCGGGATTTGTCCGTGGGCCCGGGAGCTGCTGCACGGGATGCTGGGGGCCGACCTGCTGGGTTTCCACATCCAGTTCCACTGCAACAATTTCCTCGACACCGTAGATCGGATGCTGGAGTCCCGAATTGATTGGGAGCGGTTCGCGGTCAACCGGGCCGGGCACCGGACCCTCGTCAAGCCGTTCCCGATCAGTATCTCCGAGCAGCGGCCGGCTCAGGAGTCGGAGGCGTTCTCCTCCGAGCAGCTCAAGGAGACGATCCTGCGGGAGTTGGGGATTCAGGCCGCCCGGCTCGGGGTCGGCGTGGACCGGATCGACTACACCAAGGGGATCGCCGAGCGGTTCCGGGGCGTGGAGCGGTTTCTTGAAAAGTATCCGAAATTCCAGGGGGAGTTCACCTTCGTGGAGCTCGGGGCCCCCTCCCGCACCCTGATCAAGCGGTACCACGACCTGATCGAGGAGCTGGACACCGAGGCGGAGCGGATCAACCGCCGCTTCCAGACCCGGAACTGGAAGCCGATCCTCTTCATCAAGAAGCACCACAGCCACGAGGAGATCAACCGTTTTTACCGGGCCTCCGACCTGTGTTTGGTGACCTCGCTCCATGACGGGATGAATCTCGTCGCCAAGGAGTATGTCTCCGCCCGGGAGGACCGGCGGGGGTCGCTGATCCTGAGCCGCTTTGCCGGCGCTTCCCGGGAGTTCCGGGACGCCTTCCTCGTCAATCCCTATGACACCGATCAGATGGCTGAGGCGATCTATCGGGCAATGATGCTGACCCCCGAGGAGCAGGCCGACCGGATGTCCCGCATGCGGGAGATCCTGGAGGAGAACAACATCTACCGCTGGGCCGCTGACATGATCTCGGAGCTGGCCCGCCTGCGGCCCTCCTCGGCGGCGTCCACCTCTCTGCCGGCTTCGTGACCCTGCCGGTCTCTCTCTGGTCCGACTGGTCCTCTCTGCGGGGCCGGGTTCTTCGGGCCCGCCGGCTCTTCCTCGCCCTGGATTACGACGGAACCTTGACCCGGATCGTCCGCCATCCCGACCAGGCCCGGCTGGATCCGGCGGTCCGGCGCACCCTCCGGTTGCTTGCCGCCCGGCCCGATTGTTTCCTGGCGCTCGTCAGCGGCCGGGGACTGCGGGATCTGCAGGGGAAGGTCCGGGTGCCGGGGCTTTGGTTGGTCGGCAATCACGGGCTTCAGATCGAGGGGCCGGGCCATCGGGTGCTTCATCCGGCTGCCCGCCGGGCGCAGCGGGCGATTGGCCGGATCCGGACCGATCTTGAGCGGGTGTTGGCGCCGGTTCCCGGGGCCTGGGTGGAGAACAAACGGTGGACCTTGACCGTCCACGACCGGGAGGTTCCGGCCGCCCGTCGGGCGGAAGTCCGGCGGATCGTCCGGCGGTTGGCCGGCCCGGCCGCTCGGGAGGGGGAAGTCCGGATCACGGCGGGGAAACGGGTCCTGGAGATCCGTCCTCCGGTCCGTTGGACCAAGGGGGAGGCGGTTGCCTGGCTGCTGAAGCGGGCCCGGGCGGAGGAAGCCGCGTCGGTCCTGCGCCTGTACGCCGGGGACGATCGGACCGATGAGGATGCCTTCCGAACCTTGGGGCGGAGAAATGTCACGGTGGTCATCGGGTCGGCGGCCGGCCGAAGCCGGGCCCGCTACCGGCTCCGGGGGCCGGCCGATCTCCATCGCTTCTTGAAACGCTTGCTTGCGCTCCGGGAACATGGAGAATAGGGTCGTGCCGATGAAACAAGCCGAACACCCGTTTCATTTTTACGCCCGCCAATCGATCCAGGAGTCGACCGGCTGGCGGGCCGTCACCCTGCCGCAGTTCCTGAAGTACCTCCGGATCGTTCCCGGCTCGGTGATCTACCACCACACCCACCATTACCTGCAGCAGCATCAGTTTCTCTCCCCGGAGCCGCCGAACGACTTCAGTTACTGGGCTTTCCAATCGCTCGGGGCCCGCCGGCTGGGGGAGCGGCTCGCGAGCATCAGCACGATTGAGTTTGATACGATCCGCTCGCTCCGGGAGGAGATCGTCCGGGTCGTGGAGGAGCACCTCCGGGCCCATCCGCTGGTTCGGCTGCGGATCGTTCCGGTGGAGGAGGCCTTCTATTTCGTCAAGGCGGTCACGGTGGTTTTCCCGACGCCGTACACCGCCCGCAGCTTGAAGGAATTTTCCGAGAGGTTGGAGTCGGTGACGATCGACAGCCTCTACTTCCATATCTTCGAAGCCCGCCTCCGGCTGGAGCGGGGGGAGAACGATTTTTCCCGATGGTTCGAGACCGGTCTGGGGGAGCCGGAGCTGGCTCGAGCGGTCCGGGCGCTGGATCCCTACACCCACACGATGGAGGAGCTGCGGGGGACGATCCTCCGGCTGGTCCGGCGCCGGCTGGAAGGGGGGGGCGATGCCTGAGGCGGCCCCTCTGCTGGAGGATTACGGGGTCGTTGTCGGCTCCCAGATGATCGACGAGCTGAAATTCCTGGCCGACCGGCTGGGGGGGCGTCGGGTCCAGCATATCAACTCCACCGCGCAGGGAGGGGGGGTGGCTGAGATTCTGAACCGTCTGATCCCGCTGTTCAATCAGCTGGGGCTCGACACCCGCTGGGAGGTCCTGGAGGGGAACGCCCCCTTCTTCGAAATGACCAAGAAGGTCCACAATGCCCTGCATGGAGAACCGGAGCGGTTCAGCCGGAAGGACTTCCGGGTTTACCTGGAATGCAACGCCGAAAATCTGAAACGGCTGACCCTGGACGGCGACGCGGTCTTCATTCACGATCCGCAGCCCGCCGCCTTCGTCGAATCCCGGCGGAAGTGGGGCGGACGGTGGGTCTGGCGCTGCCATGTGGATGTCTCGGCGCCTCAGATGAACGCCTGGAGGTTCCTCGAGCGGTTCATCAACCGGTTCGACGCGGCGATCTTCTCGGCCCCTCAGTTCGCCCAGCGGCTTTCGATCCGGCAGTTCCTGATTGCTCCCTCCATCGATCCTTTAAGTGAAAAGAACAGGGAGCTGACCACCGAGGAGGTGGACCGGGCGATGGACCAGCTCCAGATCCCCCGGGACAAACCGATCGTGACCCAGGTCTCCCGCTTCGACCGGCTCAAGGATCCGGTCGGTGTGATTGAGGCTTTCCGGATCGTGAAGAAGTCTGTGGATGCCCGGCTCGTGCTGGCCGGCGGCGGCGCCTCCGACGACCCGGAGGGGGCTGAGGTGCTGGCCCAGGTGCGTCAACGCGCCGGCAACGACCCGGACATCCTGATTCTGGAGCTTCCGCCCGGCAGCAACCTGCAGATCAACGCGATCCAGCGGGCCTCCGCGGTGGTGGTGCAGAAGTCGCTGCGTGAGGGGTTCGCCCTGACGGTCACCGAGGCCCTCTGGAAAGGGAAGCCGGTTGTCGCCTCGGCGGTCGGCGGCATCCCGCTGCAGATCGCCCACAAATACGGCGGGATGCTCTGTCACAGCGTGGAGGGGGCCGCTCACCGGATCAAGCAGCTGCTGAACAGCCCCGGCTTCGCCGAGCGCCTCGGGAAGAACGGCCGGGAGCATGTCCGGCAGAACTTCCTGCTGACGAGACACCTCAAGGAGTATCTGCTTTTGATGCTGGCGCTCGAGAGCGGTCAGGATGTGACCTTCCTTTAGAGGGTCGCCAGCAGTTTTCTCATCCCGGTTGTGAGTCCCAGTCCCCCAAGCCGTTCCGGTTCCGTCCAAATCGTTTCCACATAGCTCTCCGGCCGGATCGTTCCGGAGGCGGCCGATCCGGCAAAACAGCGGATCTCAAGCCAACGGTGGGTCAGCGTCTGTTTCCGGCTTCCGAGCAGCTTTCCGATCCGGACCGGGATCCCCAACCGTTTCTTTAAGAGGGCTTGCAGCTCCGTTGCTTCATCTGCCGCCGCGCCGGCCGCCTCGCCCCCCGGCAGCTCCCAAAGGCCGCCGAGCAGCCCGCTGAAAGGGCGCCGGGCCAGCAGGAGTTTTCCTCTCCGCTCAATCCGGACGCAGAGGTAGCGGATCGGTTTCTTCGGGACCGGGCGGCGGGGCGGGGGGATCTGTTCCTGCCGGCCGTGGATCTTCGCCCAACAGCCGTCCCTCAGCGGGCAGGCGGCGCAGTCGGGGTTTTTCGGGGTGCAGAGCAGGGCCCCCAGGTCCATCAGCGCCTGGTTGAAATCTCCGGCCGACCGCTCAGGAACCAGCCGGGTGGCCAGCCCCCAGATCCTTTTTTGGGCGGCCGGCGTCTGAAGGGAACCCCGGACCCCGAAGAGGCGGGCCAACACCCGGTTGACATTGCCGTCCACCAGCGGCACCGGC
>PCVW01000001.1:31293-47101 GCA_002787095.1 Candidatus Omnitrophica bacterium CG11_big_fil_rev_8_21_14_0_20_64_10
CGGGAGTAGTAGCCAAGGCCCGACCAGAGGGCCAGCACCTCTCCCGGCTCAGCGCGGCTCAGTTGCTTGAGGGTGGGGAAGCGGCTCAGGAACCGCCGGAAGTAGGGGATCACGGTCTCCACCTGTGTCTGCTGAAGCATCGCTTCGGAGACCAGCGTCCGGTAAGGGCTGCGGACCTTCCGCCAGGGGAGGTCCTGCCGGGAGTTGCCGGCGTACCATCGGAGCAGTTTTTTCTGAAGCGTGGCCGGGGACATCTCCTTCCATTATAATCAAGCCATGCCCAGCGCCATCCAGCTTCCGAAACGGGACGCCCCAAGCCTGATTTATGACGGGGACTGCGGCTTCTGCCGGTTTTGGGCCGCTCGCTGGCGGGAGGGGATCGGGGGAAGGATCGATGTCGTTTCTTACCAGGAGGCGGCCCGGCGGTTCCCGCAGATCCCGATTGAGCGATTCCGCCGGTCGGTGCAGTTCATTGACCGAGCCGGCCTCTGCGTGGAGGGGGCCGAGGCGGTCTTCCGGGCGCTGGCGCAGCGCCCCGGCGGCGGGGGATGGTTCTTCCTTTACCGGCGCCTGCCCGGTTTCGCCCCCGTCTCCGAGGGGATCTATCGCCTCGTTGCGGCGAACCGGCCCCTCTTCTCCGCGCTGACCCGGTTGTACCTCAATCTTTCGGGAGAGTCGGCCCCCTTCGTTTTGACCCGCTCCCTCTTCCTCAAGGGATTGGCCGGGATTTATGCCCTCGCGTTCGGCTCCTTTGCCCTGCAGGCCCGGGGACTGATCGGCTCCGACGGGATCCTGCCGTTGGGGACGACGCTGGCGGCGGTCCGGCAGGCGTATGGCGTCAGCGCCTTCTGGCGGGCGCCGACCCTCTTCTGGCTCGGGCATTCGGATCTTCTGCTGCAGGGAGTCTGTTGGGGCGGGGCGGCGCTGGCGGCCTGGACGGTGGTCGCCACCCCGACCGCTCGAAAGATGCTGTTTCTCTGGTCCGGCTATCTTTCCCTGGTCTCGGTCGGGTGGGACTTCATGAGCTTCCAATGGGACGCCCTGCTGTTGGAGAGCGGTTTCCTGACGATCTTCCTGGCGCCGTTCGCCGCAGCCCCGCAGGAGGCGATGCGGACACCAGTCCCCCGGCTGCTGGTCTGGCTGGGACGCTGGCTTCTCTTCCGGTTGGTTTTCTTCTCCGGTTTGGTGAAGTTGGCCGGCGGGGATCCGAGCTGGTCGGGGCTTACGGCGCTGACCGTTTATTACCAGACCCAGCCGCTGCCGACGGAGGTCGGCTGGTGGGTCCACCATCTGCCGGCCGCCTTCCACCGGCTCTCGGCGCTGGCGATGTTCGCGGTGGAGCTGGCGGTCCCCTGGCTGATCTTCGCTCCGAAGAGGCCCCGGCTGGCCGCTTTCTGGATCTTGATCGGGTTCCAGTTCCTGATCGCTTTGACCGGCAATTACGGCTTCTTCAATCTCCTGACGGTCCTGCTGGGTTGCTTCCTGCTGGATGATGCCTGTTGGCCTGAGGGGTGGCGGCGGGAAGCGGAACTGCTCCAGGCGCTGCCGTCGAGCCGGTTCACTCGCTGGCCGCACGATTTCTTGAAGCTGAGGGAGTACCGCTCGGTCCGCCGCCCGCCGGATCTCGGGGCGCCGGGCTGGCCGGGGTGGGGGGTCGCCTCCGTGGGCGCTGCGCTGTTGGCGCTGTCCCTCTTTCCGACGGCCGCCCCGTTCCGGATCGTCAACCGATACGGCCTCTTTGCGGTGATGACGGTCCGCCGCCCGGAAATCGTCGTGGAGGGAAGCATGGACGGGGAGCGGTGGCGGCCCTACCGGTTCCGTTGGAAGCCGGGCGACCTGGACGGACGGCCCCGCTTCAATGCGCCCCATCAGCCCCGTCTGGATTGGCAGATGTGGTTTGCCGCTCTGAGCCGGCCGGAGCATGAGTTGTGGTTCCAGCGGTTCCTGATCAAGCTGTTGGAGGGATCCCCCGATGTCCTGCGGCTGCTGCGGGAGAATCCCTTCCCCGCGGGGCCTCCAGTCTGGGTCCGGGCCACTTTGTACGAATACCGCTTCACCGATCCGGCGGAGCTGAAAAAGAACGGGAACTGGTGGAAAAGGAAGCGGATCGGCCCCTATGTGAAGCCGATCCGCCTGAAGTGATTCCTCTGCCTGATCAGCGCTGTTGCCGCTGATTGGAACGCCGCTCTCGGACTGCTCCTCGCCGGTCGCCGCGCTGTTCCCGCACGGCCTCTCGCCGGTCATTGCGCCGCTCCCGGACATCCCCCCGCCGATCCTGCCGCTGTTCCCGAACCGCTTCCACGCGGTTCTGACGGCGATCCTGGATCTCGTCTCGCTGGTTCTGGAGGTTTTCCCGGTGCTGCCGATGCCGCTGTCCAGCCTCCTCTCGGTGCGCTTGCCGGTGTTGTCGGGCCGCCTCTCGATGTTCCTGGGCATTCTCGATCCGCTTCTGCCGGTGTTCCCGGGCGTCCTCAATCCGCTCCCGTCGGTGTTCCTGGGCGTCCTCAATCCGCTCCCGTCGGTGTTCCCGGGCCGTTTCCCGGACCGTGTCGGCCGGTGTTTCCTCCGCCGGGGCCGCCGCCGGAAAGGCCAAGATGCTCATCAGCAACAACAGGGGTAACCGTCGTCCCATGGGTGTGACGCCTCCTCCCGTTTCTCGTCGGATAGAATGAAGCTGCAGGAGAGAAGTCTACCCTATGCGAGGGCCGGTGTGGTGGTTTGGAGCCGGACTTTTTTCCACCAGAATCGGCGGCCGGCCGGCCCCAGCCAATGGACCCAGGCCAGGGGGAATCCCGGGAAAGCCCGGTACCGGGCGCCGCAGCCGCCGCAGAAACAGGTCAGGCCCATCCGGGCCAGCGGTCCTCGAAGCGAACGGGGTTCCACCGGCTCGATCGTGGCGAGCCCTCCCCCGCAGCGGGGGCAGTTCCGGAAGGCGGGATAGAAGTGGTATGGTGGGATCATGTCGACACCCCATTCTAACCGGCCGGATGTCGTTTTCTACGAAACCTTTGAAGAGGAGGAAGCGGCCCTCCGTCGGCTGTTGCCCGATTCGATCCAAGCCGTTTTCGTTCCGAAGACGATCCAGGAGGCGGGGGGAGAATGGCCGGCCAAGCTGATCTCGACCCGGACCCAGTCGGCGGTCCCGGTTGCCTGGCTGCCGGAGTTGTCGGGCATTCTTTCCCGCTCCTCCGGCTGCGATCATCTCTTCCCGCTCCGGGCTGCTTCCGATGGGAAAGTGGCGTTGGGCTATCTTCCCCTCTACTGCGCTCGGGCGGTGGCGGAGCAGGGGATCCTGCTGCTGATGGCCCTTTTGCGGAAGCTCAAACGCCAGCTGGAGCAATTCGACCGCTTTGATCGGAACGGCCTGACCGGCGTCGAATGCGCCGGCCGGCGGCTTCTGGTGGTTGGGGTCGGGCAGATCGGCCGGGAGGTGGTGGCGCTTGGTCGGGGACTTGGGATGACGGTTCGGGGGGTGGACATCGTCCGGCGGTTGCCGGACCTCAAGTACACGGCCCTGGAGCATGGGTTGGCCTGGGCCGACGCGGTGATCTGCGCCCTGCCGCTGACGGCGCAGACCCGCGGCTTGCTGAACCGGCCGATGCTGGAGAAAGCCCGGCTGGGGACGCTCTTGGTGAACGTGGGGCGGGGGGAGGCGACGCCGCTGGCCGATCTGTCGGTTCTCTTGGAGAGCGGCCGGCTGGGGGGGGTCGGGCTGGATGTGTATGAAGAGGAGGGGAAGCTGGCGGCGGCCCTTCGATCAGGCGGATCTCCGACCTCCGAGCAGATTCGGCCTTTGGCCGCGCTGAAAGGAAGGCCGGATGTTTTATTGACTCCCCACAACGCTTTCAATACGGTCGAGGCGCTGGAGCGGAAGGCCCAACAAAGTGTTGAAGCAGTGGTCCAATTCCTCAAAACAGGAACGTTTCCCCACCCGGCCCCGGACGGTTAGAGGTGATCCAATTGTATAACATTTACTTGACTTTGACAAATTCATTTCGATATACTGTGGCAGGTATAATTGAGGTGGGTGTTTTCATGAAGAATAACTCCTTGAACCGATGGATCGGCCTGCTGCTGGCGGGGTTCCTGACCCTGCCGGGTAGCGCCTTGGCCCTGCGCCCTTCCGGCGTTCAGGGGGCGGCTGCCGGGCTGGAAGACGCCCTCTCCTCGGCAACCGAAGCCTATCGCCTTCTGGTGGTGGATTCCTCCGGTACCCTGCGGTGGGCGGTGGATCGACTGGCGGCCGAGAGGGGGATCACGCCGACCTACACCGACCAACCCTGGTCGGAGGCGGTTGTTTCGATCGGGGAGTATGACGGCGCGCTGGTTTGGGTGGGCGCGCGGCCGGGGGCCGCGGTTGACTTCATGCAGACGGTGGTTCCGGCTCCGCCGGGCGGGGCAGGCGTCCCGCCGCCGGTGGCGGTTTTGTACGCGGTCCCGGTTTCCGACGGCCCGTCGGATCTTGCCGGCCCGCTGCGGGGGTTGCAGGTCGCCGGCCGGATCCGAGCCTTCGCGGAGGTCCCTGCTGGGAGCGATTCCGGCCTGCAGGCCCCGATCTCCGGCTTACTGGATGCCTTGACCGGCCGGCCGGAAACCGGGACCGCGGAAGCGCTGCCGGCCGCTGGAACGATCCCCGTCTCGGCTCGGTCTCCTCAGTTGCCTGTTTCTCCTCGGGATCTGTCCGGAGGAGGGGTGGGACTCTCCGGCGGTGATCGTCCGGCGTTCGGCTTGCCGGTTGCCGCGACCGGCCTGGAAGCCGCCCCGACGGTGGAGGGCCGGCTGTCTGATCTGAATCGGCAGGCCGAAGAGAACCTTCAGGCGATCCTCCCTCAGTTTTCCGCTTATTCTCCCTTGCGGGTGGCGGTTGTTGTTCCCACATTTTCCCGGGACATCCCCCGACTGCAGCAGCAGCAATCCATCACGGCCAAGCTGAATCGGTTGGAGCGGTTGGGAGCCGAGAGCGGCGGAAAGCTCTCCTTCAACCTTATCGTCGTTGATGATGGGGATGAGCTTGGTTTGGGGCCTGTGGTGTACCGGCAGCAGGAGGCTTCCATCGCGCCGGGAGAAAAACAGGTCCTGTTTGATTTTGTTCGGCTGGCGGATCTCTCCGCCGAAGATCGGACCTCCCGGGGTCTTCCGACGCCTGCTGAAAGCGTCAAATTTGGGGCGCTGAAGTACGGTTTCCAGCAGGCGACTCGGAGCGGCGCCGACATCGTCGTGATGACCGACAGCGACGACAACCAGCGGCTTGAGGAGCTGCCCAACCTTTTGCGCCCGATTGTCAAGAATCGGGCCGACGGGGTGATCGGCTCCCGCTTTGTCCCGGGGGCGGCTACAAAGGGACTTCTGCCGCACAACTTCGTCGAGTTCGCCCTGTACAACCCCCAGGTCCGGAGCCTCTTCCCGGAGCTGGGGGCGGTTCAGGACATTCAGTCTGGGTTGAAGGCCTTTCGGGCCGGGGTGCTGAATCAGGCTCTGGATCAATTTCAGTCGTTCGGCTTGGCGGGGGATTCGGAGCTGCTTTACCTGGTCACGGCTTCCGGGGGGCGGCTCCTGGAGGTTCCCCGATCCGAAATCGAGACCGATGCCGATCTTTCGACCGTCAGCGGGACTTCCTACGCGGACCTCATTAGGCAGGTGGCGCAACAGCGGCGCCGGAATCCCAACGCGGCGATTCGGGTTTTCCCCGCTCTGCCTGTCCTTCAAGGCATTGTTTTGACTGTCCGATCGGAAACCCTCCAGCCGGTTCTGCCTCAATTGAACGGCATCTTGGAGCAAGTCCAGACGGGTCAGTTGGGGGCCGGAGAAGCGGTTGATCTTTCGCAGCATGAAATTCGATCCGTTGGGGATTCCACTGATCAGGTTTCAGACGAGACGGCCGCCGGTCTGGAGCAGGGGCTTCCGGTCGCTGTGGCGACCGGGTTCGAGTCGGCGGCCGTTTTGGGTCAGCCGATCGGGTCCGTCCAGCCGGTTGTTCCTCCGGCGGTTGCCGCCGCCGTCAATCCGGCGGCTGTTCCGGATCGGCCGGCTGCGGCGTCCGCCCCGGTCATCGCTCCGGCTGTCGTCGCTGGGCTGGAATCGGCTCCGATCGTTTCGAGGGTTAGCGGGCAGGAGCTTGCGGCCGCCGTCAATCCGGCGGAAGCCCGATTCTCGGACGGTGTCCTTCCAATCGAAGGAGAGGCGGTTCTTCCGTCGGCCCCCGCGACACCCGGCCCGACCGCTGCGCTGCCCGGTGCGCCCAACCTTCCGGGCGGCGTGACGGTGACGCCGTCGGCTCCCGACTTTTCGGTCACCCTGCCGGCTGGTTTGGCCGGGCCGGAGGCGGCGGTTTCGACGACCCCAGCGGTTTCCACCCCTTCAGTAGTTGCCCTGCCGGTCAATGCCTCGCTGGATGAGACGATCGCCTTTGTTGCCGGCCAGCTTCAGGGGAATCGGGCCCTGGTGATCGACGCCTCCGCCCTCGGGGAGGTCCGCTGGGTGGAGGGGTTGCTGGAAGACGCCAATTTCCAGGGTCGGATCATCTTTTTTGGATCGGATCCGGTGGCCGGGGAACTGGCCCGGCGGCATCCGGAACTTCGGGCTTTTACCCCCGATCAGGTTGAGGGACTTGGGGTGGAGCTTCTGTTGTTCGACACCGCGCAGTTCCTGGGGCGGCTGCCGACCTTTGAGGCGATCCGGCCGGAGATGGATCGGTGGGGGGTGGAGCTCCTTTACCTTAACCCCAACGCCGGCATCCGGGCCGTCCTGGAGACGCTGGGGGTTCCTTCCTCGGTGATCGACGCGGTGGATTTGATCCGGTTCGAGCGGGAACTGACCGCCCGGGCCCAGTCGGTCTAAGTCTTACTCCCCCCGGACCCACATTTCGATCGGTTCATCCTGGGCGATCTGCGAGCCGTCCCTGGCTTGCGGGAGCGGGAAGGTGAGGATTTCCCCGGCTCCTTGGGCCGCCCGCAGCAGCGTCCGGCCCACCCCCCGGCCCAACCCGTAAATCATCGGTTCGTTGTCGTGGATCGCCTTGCCCGGCTGGTACAAGAGCTCGGTCCAGCAAAGCCCCAGGTTGCTGACTCCCCGGGCCAGCTTCTTGGCGCTGTGGGGCAGATACGCCTCCCGCTTCCCTGATTTTCCGATGGCGTGCCGGCGGCCGGCATGCTCGGCCCAACCGGTCCCGTTGACCGCCAGGAAGGCCAAAACCACCGCGAAAAGAAGCCGCCGCAACATGGGGCCATCTTACCTCCTTTTAGGCCGGTTGGGGCTGTTTTGTGCAGCGGCTTAAAAATCACCAAGGACCCTTGTATTTTGGGGGAGTTGTTGGGTATACTCCGGACTGAAGGATGACAATCAGGGCTTGATCAGCCCGCCGCAGGGCGGGTCCCGGTCGAAGGATTGGCCGGGAGGCACACTCCGGGGAACCGGGGGTCGCAAAGCCACGGGGCGAGAACCGCCGGCCGGGCTGCCGAGCGACTCTTCCAGAGGGAAGGTCTTTCAAGACCGTCCTCGGTTCACTGTGAGTGGATCGAGGGCGGTCTTTTTCATTCATAATTTATCGGATCCGCATGCAGCGCGTTGGGGCAGGTCGGTCTGGGAGGGCCGGCCTGCCTTCAACTTGGGATGGTTTCTAAATTAATTTCAAAAGTCTAATGTGCACAAAAGGACATGCCATTATGAAAATTGATGATCTCAGGAAAAATGGAAAGGGTTTTTGTCTCTCAGTCATCACCAGCCTGCTGCATCTGGGGTTGAGTGGCATCGCGCTGGGAGCGCCGGATGCCCTGCGCCAACCGCAGATGGAGGAGGCGGCGGTCCGGGAGTCGTATCAGGTTTCGATCGAGCAGGCGCGGGTGGTTCCGCTGGCTAAACGGATGGTCGCGCACAACAGCGCCCTGATTGCCGCTTTGGCCCACGCAGCGGCCGCCGCTCCGGTGCCCGTGCCGGCTGCCCCGGCCCCGATGCCGGAGCCCGATCCGATGCCGATGCCGGAGCCTGATCCGATGCCGATGCCGGAGCCCGATCCGATTGTTTATCCCGATCCTGAGGATCCGGCGGGGAGACTGGTTCCGTAGGGAAATCGGACAATTTGCTTCGAGAAGGCCCCGGAATTTCCCGGGGCCTTCTTTTTAGGCCGCCGTGGAGGTTTCGATCGCTTCGAGGATGGCTTCCAATCCGGCAGCGGCGGCCGGGGCCGGGACGCCGAGCAGCTCCAGAAGGTCCTGGACGATCCCGATCAGAAGCCGGCCGGTCGCCGGATGGATGGAAACCTCCAGACCGGCCGCCGCGGCGATCCTCCGGAATTGGTTTCCTTCCAACGGGCTCCCGTAATAACGGACCGATCGGACTTCGCCGCCCGCCTGCTGGATCAGATGGACGATCGTCTCGATCCCCCGGTCTTCAAGCAGGTGGGCTTCCAGGCCGGTCAGCCGGTGGAGCGGCTCTCCGGCCGTCTCGAAGACGGAAGGACCGATCACGACCCAGCCCGGATTCGGGAGTCCGGTGGTCAACCGGGACAGTGGGTTGAGCGTCGGCTCTTCCAAAACCTCCAGTCCCGCTTGGGAACCGTTATCCAACCGGGTCAACATGCCGTCGTGCGTCAGGTTCCAGACGGAATGCGTGTCGGGAAAAATCTCCCGTGTGAAGACGCCAGGAGAAATTCCGTCCCGCGCGGCATCCGTGTTTGCCGTTTCCCAAGCCTTTTGCGCCTCGGCTTCTGAATTGTAAACCAGGAAGATTCTCTGGGAGACATCTCTCCATCCGATGGTATTGTTCTGCCCCCAGACCGACAGATTATTCAGATCGAAATTCAGAGGTCCAGGTTCCTCTGGGATCCGGACCGGTCCATCCCCCTGGCTTAGGAAATCGGTTCGGGTTGTTGTGCTGCGTGCCGACAGGTATGCGAATCCGACCAGCCATTTTCCGGCCAATTCCCGCTGCATCTTGCTTCCCAGGCGGAGGATCAACTCCTTCCCATCGGGGGAGAGTTCCATCAAGAAGGGTTCAAGGGCCGGTTCCGCCTTCGGCGGAACGACCTTCGGTTCCGGCTTCGCCGGAACAGCCTCTGGTTCCATCGCCGGCGCTTGAGCAATTGTTCCCTGTCCGTTTGAATCCGGCGGCTGGAGCGCGATTATCAGAGAGCCGGTCGCCAGCAGGAGCGCGGCGAACGAGAGGGCCGAGGCCAGGGCGGCGGATCTGGAAAGAAGTCCCTCCCGGAATCCTTCCCGGGCCGCCGCCGCTTCAATCCGCCCCCACTCCAGCCATTGATCGGCATGTTCCTGGAATCCCTCCAGGGCGGTTCTCCCCGCTTCCAGGTCGCCGGCCGGCAGATCTTGCTCCCGTCTGTGATGGTCCAGAAAATGGTCCAATTGTTCGAGGATCGTTTTCGACGCCCGTTCCGACTGGCGCAGTCGGGGCTGGGGCTGCAAAAGGCTCCCCTGAATCAGGGAAAGGGCGGAGGGGACGGCCGTCTCCTCGGTGAGCCGCCCCCAGAGGGCATTCTTCTCCTGAAGCAGTTGTTGAATTTGAGCCGATCCGTAGGCCAGCGCGCCGGCCCAGGCGGGGATGAAGCGGTAGCGGCTCCTCTCTGAGACCGGAATCGTCCGGTCGGCCAGGGAAGTCTTCCCGCGTTCTTCTCCCGGCCAGAGGATGGGGCGGGCGGTGAGCGCCGCGTTCTCCGCCACCGAAAGAATTTGATGGGGGCGGCCGGTCTCCTTGGAGAGGGCCCACCAACCGGAAGCGATCTGCATCCCCTCCAGGCCGGCTGATGGAGCTGCCTCTCCTGCCTGGGCGCCGGATTCCACCGATCCCACTCGATGATTTGTCCTGGGTTGGTTCCCGCCGTTCCCGATCAGGAGGGCCCACACCCCCCAGGCGACCGCGAGCCCCAAAACGGCGCCGGCTGCAATCGCCGCGGAGCGTCCGCCGCGCCGGGCCCTCCGCCGCAGATTGGTCCGCCGCTGTCCGGTCAGCTCCACATTCCGGATCGCCGCGTGGATCCCATCCTCCAGGAGGGTCAGGTGGTTCTGAAGCTCCAGCATCGAGCTGAAAGTGTCTTTGCCCTGTTCCTCCTCCGGCCGGGTCGGCGGGGTCGGGGTCAGCGGCGGAAACGGCCTGAACCGACCGGTGGTGACCTCCATCCGGTCGATTGGATAGGAGCCGGGCGGTTTGACCGAAAAGGGGATTCCCGTCTCTTCGGGAGTTCCTCCGCGCCGTCCGGAGAGCTGAAAGGCTTTGTAGACCGATCGGTCCAGGAGCTGAAGTCCCCTTTGGAGGGAAGCCAGCATCTCCTCCGGCCGCTCCCGTTTCTGGAGGAGGAGTTTTTGGGCATGCTCGAGCTGTTCCCAGATCCCGGTGGCCTGAAGAACCTCGAAGATCGTTTTGGGGTTTTGCCCGTCCTGGGCTTCACCGAGGAACTGGATCGGGGCATGGGAGCCGTCGAGATTTCTGAACTGAACTTGCGACTGCTGAAGCTCGATCGATCCGGTCCCTGGATCGAGACGGAACTCCGTGTCTTTCTCGACCGGGCCCGAACTCAGCTCGGTGGTCTCCCCCGGATCTGCCGCCGGCGGCGAGGCTGAGGGGGGAGTCCGTTTTATCGGGGGCGTGTCGACCACCCGGTAAAGTTGAACCGTCCGGTCCGATCTTATCATGAACTGGTAGAGGGAGCGTCCCTCGGACACGGTGGCGACCATTGCCTCGGCGCGGCGCCGGATGAAGGCGATCCAGGCCCAGAGGTTTCGGTCGCTTTCCGAGAGCCGCCTGTAGACGGTCCCGATTTCGCCCGGTGGGATGGAGTGGCTGGCATGGGCCGCGTCCACCCGGAGGGTTCTCGGATCCACCCGCTGGGTGATGACTTGGGTGTCCCCCACCTCGGTGACCGCGAAGACCCAGACCGTATCGGCGGAGGCGGAGACAGCCGGCCCGTCGATCCGGATCAGCCAGTCCCCGCTTTGGACGAACGAACCGCTGCCGGATTGGCTGGCCGAGGGCCGTTTGCCTGTTGAGACGGCCGGGCTTTCCAGCCCGGCGGTCAGGGCCCCTTCCAGGCCCGATCGGACGGGAGATTCCTCCATGCCGGCGTTGGCCGGGCGCAGCGCGGCCGCCTCGGGGGGGAGCAGCAGCCCCACCGATAGGAAAACCGCCAAGAATCTGAACAAATCACTCCGCCGACGCATCGGGATGAATGGCCCTTTCATGAAGGGGCGCAAGAGTCATCATATCCTCTTTGGGAGTGGGAATCCAGTCAGATATAAATAAGATTGGGCTCTTTTTTACTTCTGGGGGGCGGGGGAGAGCCCCAGGTTCTTCAGGATCGCTTCGGCCGCTTCGGGGCGGTTGAGGCAGTAGAAGTGGAGGCCCGGGACCCGGGCTTTCTTGAGCAGCTCCTCGCACTGGCGGGTGGCCAGTTCCACGCCATATTGAGCGGTCGCCGCGTCATCCTCTTCGTATTTCGCGAGGTTTTTCTCCACCGCCGGGGGGATCGTTGAACCGCAGAGGGCGGCGAACCGCCGGATCTGGGGGGCCGAGAGGATTGGCAGGATGCCGGGGATCACCGGGGCGGTGATGCCGGCCCGCTTGACTTCCTCCATGAACTCAAAGAAGAAGGCGTTGTCGAGGAAAAGCTGGGTGACGATGACGCAGCCGCCGGCTCCCACCTTTCGTTTGAGGTAGGCGATGTCGGCGGCCCGGTCCTTCGCCTCCGGGTGAACCTCCGGAAAGCCGGTGACCGCGATCGAGAACCAGTTAAGCCTCCGGGCCTCCTCGATCAGTTCCACCGAGGAGGTCAATCCCTCCGGATGGGGTTTGAAGTTGGGGTCGTCCCGCGGCGGGTCCCCCCGCAGGGCGAGGAGGTTGTAGATCCCCAACTCCTTGAGGCGCTGCAGGTTCTCCCGAATCTGTGTCCGGGATTGCCCGACGATGTTGAGGTGGCACATCGTCTCCAGATCGGCTTGGCGTTTCAGCCGGTCGCACAACTCCAGGGTCAACTCCCGGGTCGTTCCGCCGGCGCCGTAGGTCATTGAGACAAGGGCGGGCTGGAACTTCTTCAGCCGGGGGATTGTGTCGCCGAACAGTTTCTCGGTTCCCTCCGCCGTTTTCGGGGGGAAGAACTCGAAGGAGATCTCCGGTTTCCCGGAGCGGTAGAGCTGCTCCAGCCGCATTCGGTTCAGCCCTTGGGCCCGTCGGCTCGGCGCCGGGCCGAGCGGACGATCCAGAGGGTGACGCCGCCGAAGACCAGATAAGGGGCCGCCATCAACAGCATGATCGAATGTTTCCAGCCGGTCAGGAGGGGACCGTTCGGGTCCCCGAGCGCCTCGCTGCAGTTGGGGCAGGCGAAAGCCGGGGCGGCCAGCGCGACCAGCCCGATCGTCAGGATCGTCAGAAAGCGGAGTCGGCGGTTCATGTCCAGGTCATCCGGTACAGCATCCAATAGACTACCACCCCGGTGACCGACACATAGAGCCAAATGGGGAAGGTCCAGCGGGCCCACCGCTTGTGGGCGTCGAATTGCTCCCGTCCCGCCAGCCGGAAGGTCCAGAGGACCAGCGGCAGGGCGAGGATTGCCAGGAGGGTGTGGGAGCCGAGGATGGTCAGATAGATGCTTCGGGCGATCCCGTGGCCGGGGAAGCGGGTCGCCCCGTGCAGGGCGTGGTAGGTTAGGTAGCTGATCAGGAAGAGGGCCGAAACTGCGAAGGCCCCCTCCATGAGCCGGCGGTGGCGCTCCCGTTTGCCGGTCCGGATCGCGAGGAAACCGGTGATCAGAAGAATGGCGGCGGTCCCGTTGAGACAGGCGTTGACCGTCGGCAGTTGCTCGATCGGAAGGGTCACCCTTGCTCCAGCAGGGTGTGGGTCGCCTGGACCAGTTGCTCCACGGCGGCCGGGTCGGTCCCGTCGTAGTAGCCCCGGACTTGGCCGGAGTGGTCCACCAGAACGAAGCGGGTGCTGTGGATGATCGGGCCCTCCTCGGCCTCGGCGGCGCCGAGCCGGAATCCCTCCTCGGAGATCCGCCGGATTTCCTCCGGTTCTCCGGTCAGGAACCGCCAGCGGGGATAGCGGGCGCCATGCCGCTCGGCATAGACCCGCAGCACTTCCGGCAGGTCCCGTTCCGGATCCACCGAGAAGGAGATCAATCCCACCGTCTCCGGGAGCCGCTCCTGGAGGCCGGCCATCTGCCCGGTCATTATCGGGCAGATCCCGGCGCAGGAAGTGAAGATGAAATCGGCCACCCAGATTTTACCGGCCAGAGCTGAGCTGGCGAAAGGTCGGTTGTTCTGGTCGGTCAGGTCGAAGGCCGGGGTGGTGCCGAGGACCGGCGGCGCTTCCGCCGCCGGGAGTGAAGCGGGCGTGGCGCTCGGCGCCGGCCGGGGGGTGAAAGCTCGGGCGGCGACGACGATCAGGACGGCGGCGAGGACTCCCCAGAGTGCCCGGCGCGCCATCCGTCAACCAGCCAGGATGCCGGGAACCAGCAGCAGGACCGACAGGCCGATCAGGAAGAAGGGGAAAATCGCCACGACCCAGATCGGGACGACCCGCTCGAACTTCAGGTGCATGAAGAAGAGCCCAACGAGGGTTGCCTTGATCAGCGAGATTCCCAGGATCAGCGTGGCCAGCTCCCCCTCGGCCAATGGGAGGTGGGAGAGGAAGGTCCCGCCGATCAACAGGGCGATCAGCCAGGCCCAGATGACCAGGTGGCTCTTGTAGGAAATGGTCGTCGTTTGCGCGTTCATCGGTTGTCGGTTCTCCCCCAGTCTAAATCAGATACAGGATCGGGAACAGGAAAATCCAGACGACGTCCACGAAATGCCAGTACAGGCCGGCCTGTTCCACTCGCTGCTCGGCCCGGTCGAAGAAGTCCCGGCGGAAGGTCAGGATCAGCACCCAGAGGTTCGCGATCGCTCCGCCGATTACATGCAGTCCGTGGAAGCCGGTCAGCATGAAGTAGGAGTCCCAGAAGAGGCCGTGTCCCGGCGTATGGTTGTGGGCGAACTTGTCGGCGTATTCGATCCCCTTGATCCCCAGGAAGGCGAGCCCCAGGAGGATCGTGATGCCGAGGAAGAGCCGCAGGTTCTTCAGGTCCTTCCGTTCCACTGCCGCGACCGCCAGCGCCATCGTCAGGGAGCTGGTCAGCAGGACGAAGGTGTTGAAGGCGGCCAGATTCACATTCAGGTGGTGGGCCGCCTCCTTCCAGCCGGGATATCCGGCCCGCAGGACGATCGCCGCCCCGAGGAGTCCCGTGAAGAACATCACCTCCGAGGCCAGGAACAGCCATATCCCCAGTTTGCCCGAAGGAATTCCCGTCGCGTTTGTTTCGATCGTCGTGCTCATGTCAGGATCACCTTGTCGAGTGCGAGTGTCGTGAAAATAAACGGCAGATACAGGATCGAACCGAAAAAGAGCCGTTTGTACGCCCGGGCGGAGCGGGCGCGGGCGGTGACCACCCCCGTTCCCAAAAACGCCAGACTCCCGACCAGGGCGCAGCCGAAGTAGAACCCTCCCGCGAAACCGCCGGTTGCCGGCAGCAGGGAAACCGGCACCAGCGCCAGGCAGTACAGGAGGATCTGCCGGCTGGTGGCCCGGCCCTCAAGATCCACGACCGGAAGCATCTTGAAGCCGGCGGCCCGGTAATCCTCCAGGTGGCTTCCGGCGATTGCCAGGAAGTGGGGCAGCTGCCAGAGGAACAGGATCCCGAACAGCAGCCAGGCCCAGAGACTCAATTCCCCCCGGGCGGCCGCCCAGCCGATCAGGGGGGGCATCGCCCCCGGAACGGCGCCGACCAGCGTGCAGAGGGCGGTGCGCCGCTTCAGCGGCGTGTAGAGGAACAAGTAGCTGATCAGGGTGAAGGCGGCCAGTCCACCGGCCAGCGGCTCCAGAAGGGTGAGCGTGATCAGTCCGGTGCAGGAAGCGGCGACCCCGAAGGTCAGCGCCTGACCCTCCGAGATTCGGCCGGAGGGAAGGGGCCGTCCCTTGGTCCGGTTCATCCGACCGTCTGCCTCCTTCTCCAGCAGTTGATTGAGGGCCGCCGAACCGGCCCCCAGAGCGGCGGTCCCGGCCAGGGTCAGCAGCAGTTTTCCGAAGAGCCATTCGGCCGGGGCCGCCAGCCAGAAACCGATCCCGGCGGTCATCGCCGCCAGGGTGGTCAGCCGGGCCTTGGAAAGCTCCAAGTAAAGATTCATCGGGCCGCCTCCTGCTGCAGCGCCTCGGCGATCGGCCCGGAAATCTCGTAGGTCACCCGGAACAGCCCGGTGGTCAACACCGCCCCGCTCCCCAGCAGGGCCGCTCCGACCGCCACATGGGCGGTCGCGATCGCGACCGCCGCGCCGCTGAAGAGGGTTGCGATCCCAATCCCCCACTGCAGCAGAATTCCCCAGCCGAGCATTGCGGCCGGCCGGGTGAGAAAGCGGTTCCCGGCCTGCTCCTTCGAGACCCGCCGGGCGATCTTGGCGATCAAAACGGTCGTGACCGCGGCCCAAGCCAGGTGCGTCAACAACAGGTGGGGAAGCCAGCCGACATGACGCATCAGCGCCCCCAGGAGGAGTTGGATGAAGACCGCCGCAGTCGTGAATCCGGCCAGACGGAGCAGGCCGACCTGCCGGTCATAGGCGTCGGCGTCCAGCGGACCGGCCGGCGCCGGCCACTCAGTTTTCCAACCCGGCTGCAGGACGACCGCCAGGGTCAGGAGGGTCGCGAAGAAGGTCTGTCCCAGGCAGGCGTGGCTGACCGAGACGACGCTTGGCAGCTGCAGCAGGACCGTCGCCCCGCCCAGCCCGGCCTGCGCCAGCACCAGCCCGACGGCCCCCCAGGCGAGCCGGCGCACCCATTGGCG
>PCVW01000001.1:47121-47813 GCA_002787095.1 Candidatus Omnitrophica bacterium CG11_big_fil_rev_8_21_14_0_20_64_10
GCGCCGGCGATCAGCCGGTGTCCGTGTTCATAAAGGATTCCTCCAACCATCGGCGGAAAGAGGGTTCCGTAGGAGAGGGGCCAGTCCGGCACGGCAAGCCCTGAGTCGGTGGAGGTGACCAGCCCGCCGGCGATCACCAGGAGAAAACAGGCGAAGGCTGTGAACCGGGCGAAACGGGACATCAGGCCTCGGTCTGCATCCGAAAATCTTTGGCGCGCCCCGGCACCGAAAACTCGTATGGGCCGCAGACGACCTGCGGGACCGTCCGGAAATTCCCGTGCGGGGGCGGGGAGGGAGTCGTCCACTCCAGGGTCGTCGCCTCCCAGGGGTTGTCGCCGGCTGCCTTCCCCTTGAAGAGGGACCAGACAAAGTTGACCGCGAAGATCAACTGGGTCGCGATCAGGCAGAAGGCGGAGACGGAGATCATGCGGTTGAGCCCCCCAAGCGCCTCCCCGCCGGCGTATTGGGTGGTGTCGTAGATCCGCCGCGGCAGCCCGGCGATCCCGAGCGAGAACATCGGGAACATGACCGAGTTGAAGAAGAAGAAGGTGAGCCAGAAGTGGAACTTCCCGAGCCGCTCGTTCAGCATCCGGCCGAACATCTTCGGATACCAGAAGGTGATCCCGGCGAAGGCGCCGAACAGGGAGCCGCCGAACAGCACATAATGAAGGTGCGCCACGACAAAATAGGTA
>PCVW01000038.1:0-1621 GCA_002787095.1 Candidatus Omnitrophica bacterium CG11_big_fil_rev_8_21_14_0_20_64_10
CTATCAGCTGCAGAAGATCCAGGCCGAGAGCTTCATCGGGTCGCTCGTGGCTCTTTCGATGACCCGGGAGCTGGGGCCGGTTCTGACCGCGCTGGTCGTCGCCGGCCGGGTCGGGGCGGCGATCACCGCGGAGGTCGGCACGATGCGGGTCACCGAGCAGGTGGACGCGCTGGAGACGCTGGGGACCGATCCGATCCGTTACCTGGCTTCGCCGCGGCTCCTGGCGCTGACGGTGATGCTGCCGCTCTTGGTCGTCTACGCCGACCTGGTCGGGATCTTCGGCGGCTACATCGTCGGGGTCTACAAGCTGGGGATCGGTTCGACGATGTACATGAACTCCACCTGGGACCCGCTGACGATGAAGGATGTGATGACCGGGCTCTTCAAGACCGCGGTCTTCGGGATGATCATCGCGAACATTGCCTGTCACGAGGGGTTTGAGACCCGGGGCGGGGCCGAGGGAGTGGGCCGCTCGACGACGCTGTCGGTCGTGATCTCGTTCATCCTGATCATCACCGCCGACTGTTTCTTCACGGCGCTGTTCTACTTCGTGCTGCCGAGATGATTGAGCTGATCAACCTCCGGAAGCGGTTCAACGGCAAGCCGGTGCTGGACCAGGCGAGCCTCACGATCCGGGACGGCGAGACGATGGTCATCATCGGCCGTTCGGGCGAGGGGAAGACGGTCCTGCTGCGGCACATCATCGGGCTGATCCGGCCCGACGCCGGTCAGGTGCTCGTGGACGGGCAGGACCTGGCTGCTTTGGACAAGAAGCAGTTGGCGGAGCTGCGGCTGAAGTTCGGCATGCTGTTTCAGGGGGCGGCCCTCTTCGACTCCCTGACGGTCGAGGAGAATGTCGCCTTTGCCCTGTTGGAGCACGCCCGGATGACGCCGGCTCAGATCGACGCCCGGGTGGCCGAGTGCCTCCGAATGGTGGGGCTGGCCGGGTCGCAGAAGATGAAGCCGGCGGAGTTGTCGGGGGGGATGCGCAAGCGGGTGGGGCTGGCCCGGGCGATCGCGATGAAGCCCAAGACGGTCCTGTACGATGAGCCGACGACCGGGATCGATCCGGTGATGGCGGATGTGATCAACGACCTGATCGTCAAGCTGAGTGAACAGCTCGGAGTGACCGGCATCGCGGTTACCCACGACATGGTCTCCGCCTACAAGATCGCCGATCGGATCGCCATGCTGCACGAAGGGAAGATCATCGAAGTGGGAACGCCGGACCAGATCCGGAATTCATCCAATCCATTGGTCAGGAACTTTGTCGAGGGGCGGGCGGACGAGGCCCTTCTGAGGAAAGGAGGACACCCGGGATGACCGAAGGGAACCGAGAGATCAAGGTCGGTCTGTTTGTCTTCATCGCGTTCGTGCTCTTGAGCGTGATCGTCTTCTCGATCAGCGATTTCTACACCCTGCGGCCCCGGTACACCTACGGGATTACGGTGCAGTTCGGCTTCGCCAATGGAGTCCAGGAGGGGGCCCCGGTCCGGCTGGCCGGCGTGGAGGTCGGGGAGGTCCAGGCGGTCCGGGTCCGGGCCGACGATGTCAGCCAGCGGACCCTCGCCGAGCTCGACATCCGCCTGGCCCGGGACGCCCGGGTCGAGAAAGACGCGGT